>JAPOKD010000222.1 GCA_029977825.1 Planctomycetota bacterium
AATTGATCAAGTGATAATGCTGTTTGATAAATACGGTGACTCACTTTATGGGGGTGAAGCAATTTCCCAGCGTGATCATGCGATTCAGGCAGCCATGTTGGCAGAGAACGAAAATGCCACCCCCGCGTTGATTGTCGCCGCGTTGCTACATGATGTAGGTCACTTGATTCATGATCTGCCGGAAGATGCCTCTGAGAAAGGCATAGATGATAGGCATGAATTACTCGGTGAAGCATATCTTGAGTCGACGTTTGGTCCCGAAGTTGCAATTCCTGTTCGTTTGCATGTTGCTGCTAAACGCTATCTTTGCGCCGTTGATGAACATTACGGAGACCAGCTAAGTTACGCTTCTCAGGTCAGCCTGCGTTTGCAGGGTGGGCCCTTCAACATTGATGAAATACAGAGTTTCGAAAATTTACCGCAGTGGGAAAATGCTGTGCGGTTGAGGCGTTGGGATGATCTTGCAAAGGTAAAGGGGATGGTTATGCCGGAAATCCGTCATTTTGCAGGTTACATGAAAGATGTGCTGGAGAAGAAACCTCAATGAATATGAACAATGATTCTGATCAATTCGATGTAGCCATCATTGGAGGAGGGATTGTTGGACTGGCTCATGCCTGGCGAGCGGCGACTCGCGGGAATCGAGTGTTGCTGCTCGAAAGAACTCAGGTTGCAGAGGGAGCTTCCGTCAGAAATTTTGGGATGGTATGGCCTGTGGGTCAGCCGGCAGGTGAGTTGTATGAAATTGCCCTGCAATCCAGGGATCTGTGGTTGCAGCTCGGCGATCAGGGGGTCACGCAAGTTGAAGCCTGTGGTTCACTGCATCTTGCGCATCATCAAGACGAACTGGAAGTCTTGAACGAGTTTTGCCAGCAGCAAAGTCATCAAGTCAGGATGGTGACACCTGCCGAAATCAGCAAGCAGTCTCCGCTTGCGAATCCATCCGGTTTGCTGGGGGGAATGTTTAGTCCCACTGAGTTGAGAGTTGATCCGCGTACCGCAAGTCATTCAATTGCGAATTGGCTGGCTGAACGGCACAACGTTCAATTGTGTTTCAATTCTTCAGTGACAAGTGTGGCGGACGGGCAAGTCACCACCGCTGACGGACGGCAGTGGGGGGTTGATCGAGTGATTATCTGTAGCGGTAGTGATTTGCAAACGCTGTATCCCGACGATTTTGCTTCCTCAGGTTTGAAACTATGCAAATTGCAAATGCTTAGAACAGGGCCGCAACCGGGGATTGATGAGAAAACGCCGCACATCGCCAGTGGTTTGACGCTCAGGCACTATACTTCCTTTGAGTCATGTCACTCACAACCGAGTTTGCGCGAACGGATTGCCAGAGATTCACCGCTGTTGGATCATTACGGCATTCATGTGATGGCGTCAGTATTTCCCGGTGGTGAAGTCGTGTTGGGCGATTCGCATGAGTACGGAGAGAATATTTCGCCCTTTGATAAGACTGAAATTGATGACCTGATTCTGTGTGAATTAAGGAAGGTGATTCAGTTGGAAAGTTGGGCGATCGAACAACGCTGGCATGGAGTTTATGCCAAGCACGCAACACTCCCCGTATTTGAAAAACAAATCGAACCACACGTTCATTTATTTGTCGGGACAGGCGGGGCTGGTATGACAATGTCCTTTGGGTTAGCCGAACAAGCATGGCAGAAATGGGAATCTTTGAATCAATGAAAGAAAAATTTACACATGTTCGTGGAGTCGTTCTTGATTGGGCGGGTACAACGGTCGATCACGGCAGTCGTGCTCCTGCTTTCGTGTTTCAAGAGATTTTTCGTAGTCGCGGGGTGAACGTGACGGTCGCCCAGGCACGCGAACCCATGGGGATGGCAAAGTTGGAGCACATTGCTGCAGTCGCCGCGATGCCAGAAGTAGCTGAAGCATGGGCGGCGAAATACGGGCAGCCATGCGCAAAGGCGGATATCGATTCCATGTATGCTGATTTCCTGCCTTTGCAACTGAAAACACTCGACCAGCATTGTGGTTTGATCGAAGGTGTTGTCGAGGCGGTTGCCGAGTTGCGTTCGCGGGGGCTCAAAATTGGATCTTCAACCGGTTACACGCGTCAACTGATGGAGGTGGTTTCTGCTGCAGCAACACCACAGGGTTACACACCTGATTGCGTTCTGTGTGCCGAAGACGCACCGAGGGGACGTCCTGCGCCTTTTTTGATTTATGAAGCTGCCAGAAGACTCGATATTTTTCCTCTGACCAGCATTGTCAAAGTTGATGACACAGCGGTTGGAATTCAGGCCGGACGAAATGCAGGTTGCTGGACAGTTGGTATCAGCCGCACTGGGAATTGTGTTGGCTTGTCATGTGAGGAGTTTGAGTCGCTATCGCCGCAGGAACGAAAAGAAAAAGTTGACGCTGCCGCTGCCACCTTGACCCACGCAGGGGCACACGAAGTGATCGAGTCGGTTGCTGACCTGCCCGATGTGATTGCCCGTTTTGAGCAAAAATTATCGCAAGGTCAGCGCCCTGATTGAGCATCATGATCAGCCTTACGTACCGGTATCTCAATGACTGCCTGATCTCGTTATGGTCCATCAGGTCTCTATTACGCCGGTGAGGTGGGCGGCGAGCGTTGCGGTAACGCCGGACGATATTCGGGCCGGTGATCCTCGCTAACCCCCCAGAGTGATGATTTGTTGTTGAAGTTTGTTGTTGTGCAGCGTCATCAGGTGGGTACAGAGGGTGATCAGATGCGTTCTTCAAACGTTAGAAGATTCGACATGGTGCGGGAGGAGACAATGATGGACGAACTAAGTAAATCTGAATTGCTGGAGCAGGTTGAGTTGTTGAAACTTGAACTTGCCCATGTCAAACGGCAATTGAAGAAGAAAAGTCATCAAGCCTCGATCTACAGCAAAATGATGCATGGTGCCATGCGTCGTTTGCCGGATGAGTGGTTCCCTTTCAAAGCTTCGATTGCATCGGAGGACGAACCTGCTCACGAGTCGATTGAGACTGGGGGTGAGCGGCAATTTGCAATCCGCGACGGCTGGAAGACGTTGCAAAAAAAATTGACGGTAAATATAAAACCTCGGTGATCGTGTACCTCAGAAGGGGCAAGTGTTGTTGCTGGGGCGTCAGAGCACTAACGCAACGATCGGTTCTACGGGTTGCATGATGGTCCGGGTGGAAGCAAACGCTGCGAAGTTTCTGAAATCGCCAGCCATGTGCAGCGTTCTAGCCACAGATGGGGCTTTGGCTGATGCGTGCGTCCGTTGCTCAGGCGATGAGATTATCCAGCACAGACCCGCCAATGTCAGTCAATTGTCTCCATCTCCCCGCGTGAAGAAAGCGAAGTTCTTCGTCGTCTAATCCCATGAGACTCAGAATGGTGGCGTGAACATCTCGAATCGGGATCGGGGCGTCGATCGAGCGGAGCGAAAACTCATCTGTTTCACCACAAGTAGCTCCACCTTTGACGTTTCCACCTGCCATCCACATCGTCAAGGCTTGTGAATTGTGTTCTCGCCCCGGGGTTTTACCCAGTTTGCCGTTGATGAAGGGAGTTCTTCCCATCTCGGATGCCCAAACCACCAGGGTTTCCTCCAATAGTCCTCGTTGCTTCAGGTCCGCCAGCAGACCGGCGACAGGGAGGTCGACTTCGCGGCAGTGCTTTTTCATTCCAGCTTCTACATTGCCGTGGTCGTCCCACGAGTCTCTTCCGATTTGGACTCCGTGTACCAGCAGTGAGTAACGAACGCCCGCCTCGACGAATCGCCTCGCAAGAAGACATTGGCGGCCGAAGTTTCGCGTGACCTCATTATCCAAGCCATAGAGTTCCCGGATGTGTTTTGGCTCATCGTTCAAATTGACTAACGCGGGTGCGGCTGTTTGCATCCTGAATGCGAGTTCATAGGCCTTGATCCTTGCCTCAAGGACACTGTTGTCCGCTCTCGTTTTCATGTGCTCCTGATTCAAAGCCTGTATTGCATCGAATTCACGTCTCTGCTGGGATGGTGAGATATGCTCGGGGCGGGCAAGGTTGGGAATTGGTGTCCCAGTTGGGCGCAGCAAAGTCCCTTGGTGGGTTGCTGGTAGATATCCATTGCCCCATACGGCTGCACCATTGACGGGAGCACCGCGGGGATCCTGTACAACGATGTACCCGGGCATGTTCCTGTTTTCAGAACCGAGGCCATAGTTGATCCAGGAGCCGACTGAAGGACTTCCAGGGAATTGGCTACCGGTGGTTACGTGTAGGGTGGATGGGCCGTGATTTTGATTGTCGGTCTTGATTCCATGCACGAATGCCATCTCGTCCACATGTTGCGCCAGGTGCGGTAACAGTTCCGAAATATGTCGGCCCGACTCTCCGTATTGCTGGAATTTGAATGGGCTGCCAACGATCGCATGCTCAAAAGCCATGCGTCCTTCCAGTTCACCAGTGACTGCAGGATTTCGCGGCAGCGGTTTACCGTGCATTTGGTTGAGAACGGGTTTGTAATCAAACGAATCCATCTGGCTGACACCACCCTGCATGAACAGAAAGATGCAGTGTTTGGCTTTCCGGACAAAGTGCGGCCTGGCCGGGTTGCTCCCTCGTACTGGATTCCTGATTTCGTCATTAGCGAGCAAATCATCAGCACATAAATGGCCTAATCCCAGCATTCCCGCACCGTTGAACGCACGGGAGAGAAACCGTCGACGATCTGAAGAAAGTGAATTCATGATTGATGATCTGAAGCAGTCATAAGGGTCTAATCGATATGAATGAACTCATTTGTATTCAGAAGCACACGACATACTGCAGTCAGTCCTGACTGCGGTGACGATGACGACCTCAGCAATTCACGAAGTGTTTGCATTTCAGTGCTGGTTGGCAAGCGACCCAATGCCACTTCAAATGCGTGTGTAATTCTTGCTGTTTCCAGTTCACGAGCATCCGCCTTGGCGTGACTTTGCGAAGTTGTTTTGGAAATCTTTTCCGCAAAGTGTTCTGCTTCTTCATTAACAAAGTCACCATTGGCCATCGCCAATGCCTGAAGTGCGGTAACGGACGTCCGTCTGCGAGGACGTGATTCGTCGCATACCAGTGCATCAAAAGTCTGCATCAATGGCATCGTAAGGGTTCGCTGCTGATAAATGTAAATGCTGCGTTTTTTTCCTTCTGGACCATGTTGGGTATCCCATTTCGATTGATCGTACTTGACGACGTCTGCGACATCGCCGGACAGGGGGGGGAAAATTGGCAGTCCATGCGATTCAGGATTCAAGCGGCCGCTGACAGCAAGAACGCTGTCGCGGATGGTCTCAGCTTCCAGACGCTGGCGATTGAATTTCCAGAGTAGACGGTTATCTGGATCGAGTTGCTGGGCGTCACTGTTCCCGTGCATGGATGATTGGCGATAAGTAGCGGAATTCAGGATGATTCGGTGCAGTTGTTTGATGCTCCAATTACCTTCAACGAAGCGTCCGGCAAGCCAGTCGAGTAACTGCTGGTGGGATGGGCCGCCGCTCAAAGATCCAAAGTCACTGGGGGTGAGTACGATTCCCTGTCCAAAGTGGCGTTGCCATATCCGATTGACCATGACCCGCGCAGTCATGGGATTCTCAGGACTGGCAATCCATTCTGCCAATGCCATGCGGCGACTGCGAGTGGGCCATCGTTTAAAGGGGTCGAGCCGAATCACGGCTGGGTCGCTATTGCCGGTGAGTAGGCTTGGAAATCCAGCTTCCACGCGCTCGCCCAGATTATCGAACTCCCCACGGATCATGACGCGGGATTCCGGCACTCCTGGTTCATAGGGTGGGCCGAATGAATGACGCAAGGACATCGCTTCCGGTTTCAGTCGTTTCAAGTGTTGCTTGACAAACTTGTCGCGGGAAGTGAGGAAATGATATTGCCGTTTCTCTTCACGGGTGATGCGGGGGTCACCCGATTTGATCATGTCATTAACGATGTCCTGCTTTCTGTTCGCACGTGGGTTTACAAAAGTGGATAGAAATTGGCCGTCGCCGCCGATCTCGAGCCCGTACCCTTCATGGTCATGTGTTGCGGAGTGAAGGATGACGATCGATCCCTGTGAGTCTTCTCGAAAAGACGCTAGGTGAGTTGATGCAACCAGAAAGTCCTTGTCGAATTCAACGGCAGCGACTTGTTGGCTTCCCAGTGTTGTTAGTGTCGGTTGCAAACTGGGGGTGTCCTGTTGCAATTCGATACCCGAAATACGATCAAGCCACTTGGAAACAGGTTGGCCTGAAGGCGGGTTAATGGTCTTGGAATCTCCGTCGAGATCAGCTGCGTCCAGCCAGAAGCGAAGGCCACGGCGGGGTATCGGAGTGCTGTTTTTATCCGTTCCTGAATCCCCTGTTTTGAGTGCAAAGTGATCTGAAAGTTGTTTCTGTTCCGCCCTGCTCAGCGGATGGTCATAGATAAGAATCTCAGCGACCTTACCTATGTGCTCGGACCCATGGGGCGATCCTGTGCCTGCGGTGTGCTGCCCGAGCGTTAGATGGTTTATCTTGTCCAAAGCGGAAAACCAGATTCCTCGGTTCTTCCCCGCCAGACTTCCCACGGAAGATTGTTTTCCATCGATGAATACTGACCACTTTTTCCCATCCGACTGCACAATCGACCAGTGCGGTTTATTGTCATTGATATTCTGTTCTGCGTAGAAATAGTCATTGCCCGAGGGAATCATGGCCTGCAAACCGAAACCTGCTCCTGCAGGTGTTTGTTGGTGGGTGCGTTGTAAAATTGACGTCTTGAGTACCGCTAATTTTTCAGCTGCGGTGGCAGCATCCTGTTGCAAGCTGTCTGCTAATGATTTCGCCCAGTCCGCTTCATCCTTTCGGTAGAAGCTTGCTGGTGTTGATCCTCCGATTTGATATGCATCTCCACGTGCTGGGGGTGGGATTTGCACGGTCGAGAAAAAAGCCTTCATGCGATAGAAGTCTTCTGTTGGGATTTGGTCGTGTTTATGGTCGTGGCATTTGGCACATCCAACCGTAAGTCCAAGAAAAACACTACTCACTGTTGACGTCATTTCGCTGAGAAGTTCGTGCCTTGACTCGTCACCTCTTGGTTCGGTGAAGGGGGCTAGCCGCAGGAATGTCAAAGCTACGATTCGTTCCGGTGGCGGAATCGGAAGTTCGCCGGCTCCCATGATCTGTTCAAACTCATCACCAGCAATCTGCTCTTTGATGAATTCATCGTACCTTTTGTCGTTGTTGAAGGCATCGATGACATAATCCCGATATCGCCATGCATGAGGCAGGTCCGGGTCTCCTTCGTAGCCTGCGGTGTCAGCGTAGCGGGCGAGGTCCAGCCAGAATCTCGCCCATCTCTCGCCGTAACGCGGGTCCTCAAGAAGTTGGTCAACGAGTTGCTCGTACGTCTTGTGCCCCGATTCTACGAAATCATGAATTTCGGCGGGCGTTGGTGGCAACCCGATCACATCAAAATAAAGACGCCGTATGAGCTCTCGTGGTTTGGCTTCTGGTGCTGGCGACAATTCATGTTGTTTGAGCTTTGCAAGGATAAACTGATCTACCTCGTTGCGGATCCAATCAGAACCATCAATGGCTGGGGGAGTGATGTCATTGACGCTGTAGAACGGCCAAGCAGGTTCTTCTCCCGCGAGTGGCGTGGTCCAGCCGCATAAAGCCAAGCTGACGCAGGCGATCCACATTGTTGCGGCTGGGAAAGTTGCTTGGGCCATTAATTTGTTGATACAAAAAAGCGAGTTTAGGACGATTGTGCTGGGGTGCGGAAATTCAGTTGCTAAGCATCAGGTCAACACGATTCTACCTTATCTTCTGATCGCGAGTTCTGGTGGCTGTCTTGCTCGGGCACGGATGGGGCCGCCGCGGATGATGCCTCGGCGATTTTTTTGGCGTTGTCGCCTGCATTGTGGCCACTGCCTGTTGGTATGTCCCGATCCTGACGGGTGGTGCGAGCCACGTTTGTGCCTGCGAAACATGGGGAAATGTAGGTCCTGGTTTCTTTTTGGGTTTTTATTGTTCTGTCAGCGTATGCGCGCCCCAGTTTCGCAAAAGACGGAACTGGTTAATGGCTGAGGTGCAGGTTGCGAAGCCTACGGCTCCGCATCGCACGGTTGGCATCCTGATTGCTCTGGGTGCTGACGACCCAGTCACCGCAGGAAGTTTTGGTTGTCCCTGCGATGTAATGTGGTAAGGATTATGCAAACAGAGATGAGAGATTGTGTTTATCCAGCTGCCAAAGTTGCAAGCACCTG
>JAPOKD010000335.1 GCA_029977825.1 Planctomycetota bacterium
GATGGTCGACTGTAAATCTCGATCCTCTTTCGCGACGCAGAGTTTCCACTCAGTTGCGTGATCAATGTTTTCTGCCGATTATCGAGAAAAAGCGCCTTCGGAAGCTGCAGACTCTCGACACATACCTCCTCACTTTCAAACACGTCAGTGGCAACTGCCAGAGCCATGTCCATGAAAGCTGCCCCAGGCACAACACAATCCGTACGGACACGGTGATCACTGAGATGGCTTGGCAGGTAGCTGTTGATACGATTCTCATAACGCATCAATTCCGGACCGCGCTGACGCTGCCCCAGCATGGGTGTGATATGAGTCAAACGAAGCACAAAGTCACGAAATTCCGTGGTCGCGAACTCGGGCCGGAACCAATACGACGATTCGTTGAGAGGATAGCCCGGTAACGCGATCTTTTCCGGAGCCACGTCAACTTCACAGTTCCAGTCAAGCTCCAGACCGGAGACGTAAGCTTTGCCCAAAGCGGTCGCAAGGTATTGATCATCCGGCTCACTTTTCTTCAAGGAAGGAATGGCGACCACGGGGTGCGATGGATAGCAACGCCTGGCCATGCCGATCAACGTACCTGCTGGCCCAGTCTCGATCATGACATTGACCTGTTCCTCGACGAGTCGGTCAACACCTTCCGCAAAACGGACGCTTTGACGAACGTGATCACGCCAGTACTGAGCGTTAAAGACGTTACCGGTCTCAATATTACCCGTCAGGTTCGAGACTATCGGAATCTCCGGTGCTCCATGCTCAAGCTGACTCGCGAATTCCGTAAACTCATCGAGCATCGGTTCCATCAATGGTGAATGGAAAGCGTGGGACACGTCCAAGGCTTGTGATTGGATTCCGTTTTCCTTTGCGTTTTCAACAATTCGCCGGATCATATCCTCCGTTCCCGACACGGTTGTGTTTTCACTTCCGTTAAACGCTGCAATGGAGACCTGCTTTGCATAGGGCTCCAGAAATGGCTGAAGCTTCAAGCCATCGGCAAACAGAACTGCCATGGCACCACCTGACGGTAAAGCCTGCATCAATTCGGCTCTTCGACAAATCAGCCGCAAACCACTTTCCAGGCTGAATACATTGGCCACAGTTGCTGCGGCGATCTCGCCCACGCTGTGGCCAATCAGAAAGTCAAATTGAACACCTCGATTCATCCACCACTTGGCAAGGGCGTACTCAAGGGAGAAAAGGGCAGGCTGTGTCCATTGTGTATCAGAAAGACTCCCCTGCTGAGACTCGCCACTGATCACCTGCAAAAGCGATAGCCCGCGAATCTTCTGGACGATCGCTTCGCATTGGTTCATCTGATCACGAAAAAAACGACTGCTGTGATACAGATCCATGCCCATATTCAGATATTGGCTGCCCTGTCCCGTGAACATGCCGGCAACTACAGGATTTCCGCTGGGTGGCGTTTGCCCAGTTTGAATCAGAGGGCTGCGTTTTCCGGCGGCCAGTTTATCGAGCCTCTCCGAAATCTCTTCAGCATTACTCCCAATCACGGCAGCACGTGTTTCAAAATGCTGCCGCCCCGATCCCATGGTGTGAACGATATTCGCAACTTCTGTGTCACCAACCGTGTCAACAGTTGCCTTCAGATCCGAGGCAACGACCTGAAGGGATTTGGTGGATTTGGCAGAGAGCGGGAGTACCCAGGGAAAAAGATTCCTCACAGGCTGGGTGGCGATGCCTGCTTTTCCCGACGCTGGCTGTGCTGCGGAATCATACGACTGCCCCTTGCTTGGCTGATTCTCTCGCTGTCGGTTCGCGGTATCGAGTCCCTCCGTTGTCGATTGCAGGACGACATGGGCGTTCGTTCCGCCAAAGCCGAAAGAACTCACCCCCGCGATCCGCGGGCCTTCTGCATCCCAGTGATATGTATCACGAGGAATCTCGACACGACTTCCTTCGAACTGCAGATGTGGGTTGAAGTGACTGAGCGATGCTTGAGCTGGAATCGTGGCATGTTGCATCATCAAGACGGTTTTGATGAGGCCGGCGATTCCGGCAGCTATCTCAGTATGCCCAATGTTCGCCTTGACGCTGGTCAGATAAACAGGCCTGTCGATCCCGGATCGTACCCGGAAGACGTCACGCAGAGCATCGACTTCGATTGGATCACCCAAGGGCGTACCTGTCCCGTGAGCCTCAACGTATTGAACATCCTCAGCAGACATACGTCCATCGCTCAAAGCTGCCTTAATCACAGCACGTTGCGCTGCGCCGTTGGGCGCTGAAATCCCAGAAGTCCGTCCACCATGATTAACAGCGGATCCGCGAATTACCGCAAAAATCCGATCGTTGTCACGGATGGCATCAGACATTCGTTTTAACAGAACAACTCCGCACCCCTCACCTCGCACATAGCCGTTGGCGGACTCATCAAAGGGCCGACATGCGCCTGTGGGAGAGAGCATTCTGGCTTTGGAAAGTGAGATGAAGGTATCCGCCGACAGACACACGTTTACACCGCCAGCGAGCGCAGCGTCACACTCGCGTCTTCGCAAACTCTGAATCGCATCATGAACCGCAACCAGTGCTGAACTGCATGCAGTGTCAATCGACTTCGATGGACCTGTAAAATTGAAGACATAGGAGAGTCGGTTTGCACAGATCGAGAGAGCTCCGCCCGTCCCACAATGCGCATCCAAGTGATAAATTGAGTTATCAAACTGGCTCATCACACGGGAGTAATCCGTCTGACCTGCCCCAACGAACACGCCAGTCGGGCTTTGCGACAACGAGACCGGATCAATATTTGCGTTTTCCATCGCGCGGTAAGAACACGTCAGCAACATGCGCTGTTGAGGGTCCAACCGTGTAGCCTCACGTGGCGCAATCCCAAAGAAGACAGGATCAAAGTGGTCGATATCTTCAACCAGACAAGCCCATTTTGCCGCAGTCCGCCCCGGTTGCTCCGGGTTTGGATCATAGAGGGCATCGACAGGCCAGCGATCGTCCGGCACCAAACGGGTCTCATTGCGACCTGTCCTTATCAGATCCCAGTACTCATTCAGCGACGGAGCTCCCGGGAAATCACAAGCCATCCCCACAATTGCAATTGGGTCACTGCCACTCTCCTGCTTTCTGATCTGACGCTGCAATAACTCCAATTTTGCAGGACTGAGAGCAGCAAGGCGTTCTTGAATTGGTTTGGTCACGATTGTTCTTGAAGTAGTTGAAGTTGAATGGGAGTTGTTTATCGAATCGCGGAGTGTTTTGCAGTGCGTCACGAAAAAACCGGACTAATCTGGGTCTGATCCTAATTACCTGAATCCACCAGTGAAGTGATTGCGAAGCTTTAATGAGTCCTGAAACTAAAAATTGGTTTGCGGAATTATGTGAGCAGAACCAAGTCAACTGCTGCGTATTCCCCTACAGTGGGTCTGGGGTCGCTTCCTTCGCTTCCTGGAAGCGTGGATTCAGCGACCAGACAGGTCTGTTCGCGGCCAAGCTTCCCGGCCGCGAGGACCGTCTTCAGGAAACCCCGCGTACCGAACTGCTGCCGTTGGCGAGCGATTTCGCGCATGCAATTCATGCTTCAGCATTCGTTAATCAACCTCTGGTATTGGCTGGGTTCAGCCTCGGTGCCCTACTCGCATTCGAAGTGGCTCGGCAACTACGCGAGTTGGATGTTCGGGTTTCATTACTCTTCGCAGGTGCAGCACGAGCGCCCCATGGTAAATGGTCACGCGGTCGGTTGCACAAACTAAAAAAGGACGATGATTTCATTAAGGGACTCAATCAGCAGTATTCCGCCATCCCGCAGGCTGTGATTGACGATCCGGAAGCGCGTTCGCTGCTACTTCCCATCATCAGGGCGGACATCACGCTTTTTGAAACTTACAAATACACGGCAAGTGAACCTCTTGATTGTGAAATTGTGACACTCTCTGGAACTGAAGACCCCGTCGTTCGAGCCAAACACATCGCTCCATGGAAACAGCTAGGGAAAAGCTATCGGCATCGATCGTTTGCAGGCGGACATTACTTCGCGAGAACCCAGCGTGATGCAGTAGTCGATACGATTTGTCGACGTATTCACCGACTGCCGGTGTAGGCGATCTTCAGCAACTCCTCCAATTCACTCTTACGATTTCATTACTGCCCCTGATGCGTACGCAAAATGCGCTTCGGTCGTCACGTTGACCGACAGCTTCTTCCGTCGCACTAGTGGATTCGGCATTTCCTCCAATCGGCACCATCACCGCTCAGGCGGGGAAGATGAACGAACACGGCGAAACAAATTTCAAAGTCAGGCATGGAACGAATCGTTTTCAAGTAGAGAACGGACATGGTCTTCTTCCAAGTCATCAAGCTCATCCAGCAATCGCGACAGATCACGTTCCGCCAGCTCTGAGAACTCGTCCTTCAAGTCGTCATCAGCGACCTCGCCGACAGTTTCCAACTCTCCCGTGTCCTGAGAAAACGACAATTGCTCGAGGAGAAACTCCGTCATTTTGCTCGGCGTAGGATAGGACCAGACAGCCACAGGCGAGATGCTACATCCCAGCCATTGCTCAAAATCCTGAGCCAACTGCACGGACTGAAGCGAGTCGATCCCCATCTCAGCAAATGACTGGTCAGCTCTTACAAAGTCTGTCTCATCCCCTGTTTGCAACGCCACCCAACTCATCAGCGCATTTTCGATTCGCGGGCGTAATCTTGCGATATTCCCCGATTGGATCAGGTGCTCGACATTCGGGAATATCTGTGCGTCTTCATTTGCCTGGTATTCCCACGAAGCAACCACCTTCAATGATTTGTCTAGAAACTGGTTTCGTGTTTCCAGACGCTGTACTTTACCGCTACTGGTCCTCGGAATTGACGCCATGCGAACAAGCAAGATCGCCGTTGGCGCCAGTTCGTGAGTTGACGCAACGGCTACTCGCAGCTTGCGGATAATTTGGTTGCTTTCTGATTCGTCCAGTCCGCGCGGAACTTCCTGAACAATCACCAGTTGTTCAGTCGTCTCACCGTTCACCGCAAACGCTGCACTTGCGAGATTCGCCAGTGATGCGTGTGATGATTGAATGGTTGCTTCGAGATCATGCGGGTAAAAATTCTGACCGGCAATAATAATCAATTCCTTGCAACGACCCGTCACATACAAGCGACCGTCCAGAAGGAAACCCAAATCACCTGTTCGTAGATAGTTTTCGCACTCATCAGGAAAATGGAAGTGAAACGTTGAACTGGTACTCGCTGAGTTGTTCCAATATCCGGCCGCGTTACTGGGTGAATGGACTACAATTTCTCCGATCCGGTGTTCCTCAAGCCGTTCACCGGTGGACGGACATGCGATCGCTAACTTTGTATTCAGCCCAGGCATCCCGCAATGCACAATCTCTGCTGCATCAGGTCCTGCCTTCGTCTCGACGACGATATTTTTTTGCAGCTCTGTTCTTTGGAAGCTTTTTGAAAGGGGACTCGCAGGTTGGTCCAGACCATGACCGACCAGACCGCGATGATCGCCACTTACCATCAAAGTTGACTCAGCCAGGCCATAGCAAGGATAGAATGCATCCCGTCGAAAACCTGCCTTTCTGAAATGATCCGCAAAACGGTTCAACACCGTGGGGGAAATAGGCTCAGCACCACATGCGGCCAAACGCAAACAACTCAAGTCTAACTCGTCTGCTTCCTCCTGACGCATCCGACTCGAGGTCCACTGGTATCCAAAACATGGTGCAACGGTGATACTCGCTTGAGCTTGTTGTATTGACTCTAGCCATAGAGCGGGGCGACGCAGAAAAGACGCCGGAGCCATCAGTACCGCCTCGCCGTCATGCATCAAAGTGGAAAGAATCACCCCCACCAGTCCCATGTCGTGGTATGCAGGGAGCCAACTGCAGACCACCCTCTCCCGAGGCGGAATTCGTTCCAAACCGAATCCGTGGCAAATGGTGTTCAAATTTGCAATCAAGTTGGTCGCTGTGATCATGACCCCCTTGGGCTGACTAGTCGATCCGGACGTGTATTGAAGAAAAAGCGGGGTTTCGCCCGTTTCAACGCGATTGCCACGAGCAGCTTCTTCTCTTTCCAGTCGCGTTGCTGTGTCGAGCAGAGCAATTTGCTTTTGAGCAAAATTTCGAAGAGCAACTGAACCAGCCAAATCCGACTGCCTGGGAATCTCACTTGATTCAATCTGCTCCCAACCGAACCATGAGAGACGCCCCCGGTCGGTATCGCTGAGATTTCGTAGGGTTGCTGAGGTTGAAACCGCGACATCTGCGAGACAGTTCTGGGCAATACCCTCGTACCGTGAAAGTGGGCGGCGCGCCTTGGGATAATTTGCCGGAACGGGTACTCGTTTTGCGGCGATACACCCTAGAAAACCAATGATGAAGTCCAAACCCGGAGGATACGGCAACAGGACACGATCTCCGCTGCGGCTAATCGAC
>JAPOKD010000846.1 GCA_029977825.1 Planctomycetota bacterium
CGTGCCCGGTCCGGCTGGACCGATTGGTGTGTGCCTTGCTGGTCAACCGACGTGTACCGAATGCACATCGAGATAACGACAAACACCGCTCAACCCGCGAAACGTTCAATTACCCGCAGCGCCAGCCCAACGCAGTGATCAACGACCTTGGTCTTGTGACCACCAGCATCTGAAGATTCGATTCGACATCAAGTTCACATGCTGGTAGCCAGGCTCAAGCAACAGAGTGATTTACTCTCTTATTCTGGCGATTTCTCTTTGGCATCGTCAGTGGCACTGCCATCAGGCTCGTCTGCTGTAGCATCGGCAGTTGCGGCGTCAGCCTTGGCAGCATCAGAAACCTCGTCAGCATCATCCAAACTGAGTTCGCCGTCATCGATGAAATCACCGACATCGATATCCAGATCAATGTCGACAGCATCTAAGTCTTGCCCCAATGACTCAAGCGGAATCCTCTCGCCGTTGGGAAGAATCAAGGTACCTGAACTGAATTCGTTTTGATTGCGGCCATCTTGCATTAACAATAAAACCCCCTCGCCCTTTGAACCTTTAATTTCAAAAGCGAGCGGTGTCTGATCGCCAGCCTGTTCAGCTGCTTCCGCGGCTTTGGCTGTTTCGCCAATGTCCAAAGAACAAGACTCAACATCACCAATGTGTTCCACAATGGCTGGATCGTTCTCCACCTCTCCGATGACTGCCTCTCCGAGGGCACCCGATCCGAAGTAGAAGATAGCCACCAGGCCACCACAGCACACGAGGAACATCAACAGAAACACGACAACCACTGCAATTAAACAGCCATTCTTCGACTTTGGTGGCGGTGCCTGAGCAGTTTGCCCGCCAGCTCCTCCTGAGAAATCATCGTTAAAAGCATCGTTGGGGCTGGTGGACATGGTTGATTTGCTCCAGAAGCTTGCAGCATTTTGAGGAATCAGTAACCCGGTATCCAACACTCTTGGATGCTCAGCTACTAAAGTGAAATTGTTTGGGCCGCAGATATTAGATACTCAGGTGTATCACGACCTGCTCATGAACGAGGGTTACCTGCATGGATTTATCGGAACAGCCTGTCCTCTGATAATTCGTGAAAACTGACATACTGCAAACCTCGCACTCGTAATTAGAACGATACCGTTAACTGGGTCATAGGCGACATCTCGTGGAGCTTTTACCCGAACAATGGTCTACGCACATGGGAAACATTCCGATCGCCTCAAGCCGAGTATCCAAAATGGGTTTTGAGGAGCACGGCCATGGAAATGAAAATCACCTGCACATCATTTCTCCTTGCTCATGCGGGGCTCATGCGGGGCTCATGCGGGGCTCATGCGGGGCTCATGCGGGAATAATCTTCCCTCGCCCATGCGGGAAAACCGATTCGCGAACCAATTCCGCGGATGGCCACTAGCGACTGACAGCGAGGCTTAAAACTGAGCGGGACGAGGCTGTAAAAATCGCTCTACGTGGTTGGGGGTAGCCGATTTTCTGATTCTTGTGGTCACGGCCCAGACAAGACGAGTTGGTTTTTTTTGACCAGTACAAAACACTCGAAGTCTCTCAAATTGATCTTCCAAACGGTTTGCCAGGCCCTCCCCGCCCCATACGCCCCCAAGGGGGGCCGCTTCAGCTCAAACCGACACTGGCGTACTTCACACCCTTGAGCGACCGCTGCGGTAAATCATCACACACACGGACCATTAGCAACGCCGAACAGGAATCAGTTCAGCGATGATCACGCCCTGCTTTGCCGCGCAGCAGGACGCCAGACACAGGGTTGGCAGCGGGTCGTCAAAGCCGACCTGATCGCGATGCTTTGCCACACATCATCGGTAGCTCTTTCGCTTGGCAGGAATTTGGTTATTTTGAAGGCTTCCGAAAGGCAACGCGTGAGGGATCGGCGTCATGTCTCTTCCGGTTGCACGTCCGTTCGGCGACAGCTGGTGCTGGGTGTGGTAGGTAGATTTGCGTAGGAAATTATTCAAAGTGCGGTGAATACAAAGCAGCCCTGCGGGCTGTCGCCGCAAGAGTTCAACCGAATCAGATTCACTAGAGGGAATCAGTTTTATGACCAAGTGCAAGTTGGAGTACATCTGGCTCGACGGGTATCAGCCCACACAGAGCCTTCGAAGCAAGACAAAAGTTGTCGACGATTTCAGCGGCAAAGTAGAAGACGCCCCGCTGTGGTGCTTTGACGGCTCGTCCACCGAACAAGCTCCAGGCGGATCGAGCGACTGCTTGCTCAAGCCAGTTTACTGCGTTCCCGATCCAGGCCGTCTGGGAACAGGCTTCTTGGTGATGTGCGAGGTGTTGGACCACGAAGGCAACCCACACAAGACCAACGGTCGTGCGACGATTGCCGACGACGACAATGATTTCTGGTTTGGTTTTGAGCAGGAATACACCATCTGGAACCCTGAATTCAACAAGCCGATTGGCTTTCCAGCCGAGGGTTACCCCGGGCCGCAAGGACCTTACTACTGCAGCGTTGGACAAGGCAAAGCAGTGGGTCGCGAGATTGTCGAAGAGCATCTTGAACTGTGCCTTGAGGCCGGCCTGAACGTGGAAGGCATCAACGCCGAAGTGATGATGGGTCAGTGGGAGTTTCAGATTTTCGCCAAAGGTGCAAAAGAGGCCGGCGATCAGATCTGGATCGCACGCTACCTGCTCGAGCGAGTTGCTGAACGATACGACATGGCTATCAACTGGCAGCCCAAGCCCGTTCATGGTGACTGGAATGGCAGCGGAATGCACGCCAACTTCAGCAACACCACGCTGCGGACTTGCGGCAGCAAGGACGTGTACGACGCTGTCTGCCAGGCATTTGAGCCTCGCATCAAGCACCACATCGACGTCTATGGTGCTGACAACGACCAGCGATTGACGGGTCTGCACGAGACTCAGTCAATCGACATGTTCAGCTACGGAGTTTCTGATCGTGGTGCATCGATCCGAATCCCAATCCACACAGTCGAAGCTGGCTGGAAAGGCTGGCTTGAGGATCGTCGCCCCGCATCCAATGCGGACCCATACATGGTTGCCAGCGCGATTGTCACCACAGTC
>JAPOKD010000912.1 GCA_029977825.1 Planctomycetota bacterium
CCGCAAACGCAGCGCCGCTTGTCGTTGCGTCAGATTCAGGGGCGCTTCACGCATTCGGTCTATGAGTTGATCACCACTTCGTACCCACTGAAAGGGATGCCGCTCGGGAATACTCGCGAGAATTTCCTCGTAGCTTTGTTCGTCTTCAGGCATCCATGCGTTCTGCGGCCGCTTTGCAGCTTCTTTTGAAAGTGGCTCAAGCCAATCCATCGCAGCATCGATCGATGGATCCTTTAGCTGCGCTTCTGGCCACGTCACCATGACCAGGTCAGTGACAGAAAAGGTATCAATGAACTTGAAAAAATCCTGACGGGTGTCCATCTCCTCGGGCAGCCACAACGCAGGTAAGTTACGAAGTGTACCGAGAGCAGCGCCTGAATGGATGATCGACGGAATCAGCAAGGCGGCCAGAACCAGAACCCCAATGAGGAATTGGACGTGGTATCGTCTTTTCAGTTGAGCTTCTGAAGACTGATTCACAAGTACACATGCTCTCTTGAACATCTCGTCGGGGCATCATGCGTTTGACTTTATTGGCCAGTCCCGCTTTTAGGATTCAGAAGACTGCCATGACACTGGCAAGTCGGGGTACATCCTTGAAACGACTGGGGGTACCGGCAGACAATCGTTCCCTGAGTCGAAGGTTAATCACAGCTTCCTTTCGTCACAAGGTTCTGAAGGCCCTGCGCGGGCAAACGCAACCGATCATTGCAGTTGCTGGTATTCGCTGTTGTTATTCTCGTTGTCGCTCAGAATCGTTGTCGCTCAGAATCGTTGTCGCTCAGAATCTCGTTGAGCAATATGGATAGTGGAGTTGCCGATGACATTGGGTTCAAAGAAAAGCGGTGTTTTGATTGGGGCCGGCATGGTCTTGCGAAACTCAAACCATGTCCCACCCCCCTGTGGAGCTACTCTGTTCTGGCGTATGGCACTTGTGCCTGCGATGGGTTTGTCGGGAAGAACTGGCAGCCCGGGGCCGCGTGACGGGCGTGGCCCGGTGTGATGAGGGCGATTGGAAGGCATGATTTACGCCTTCCGCTGGAGGCTATTGGGTGATCCAGAACCCAAGCAAAAAGTCTGCATCAAGATGATGTAAGAGACTCTTTTAAGCCCGAAAGCGGTAACTATACTCGGAACGCGAGAAGCATCGGGCTTCGATTCGGATTCTGGGTTCCAGCACCATGTTTGAACATCAAAGTTGCTTACAGCATCTGCTGACGCCGTTCCATTACACCGACATGGGGCATTATCAGCAGGAGTTGGCAGATGTCTTTCGCACGAGCTGGCAATTCGCCTGTACTCGTCAGGAAATTGCCAGTGATGGTGACTTCATGACTTTAGAGTTGTGCGGGGAACCGGTGCTGTTGAAGAACTTTGACGGCCAGTTGCGAGCATTTTTAAATGTCTGTCCTCATCGGCACTGCATGCTTACCAATGAACCTGCGGGCAACGCGTCCGGACTCTTTTGCCAATACCATGGGTGGGAGTTCAAACAGGATGGTTGCACTGGCAAGATCCCCGAGGCAAAAGCTTTTCGACCATGGGATCGGGATAATTCGCAATTGACCAGCTTGGCCCTGGAGGTTTGCGGAGACTTGGTGTTTGTATGTCTGGAACCGGATGCAACACCATCACTGCGGGAGTGGCTGACTCCATTCTACGACGATCTGGAGTTCGCTTTTCGTGCTCCGTTATGGCGGATGGCAGAGGTGTGGGATTTTGATTGTGAATGTAACTGGAAGATACCAACAGAGAATACTCTGGAATCCTATCATGTTGCGACGGTGCATCCCAAATGGCTCGGCGACCAGTTGCCCAACGAGAGAATGTCGGAGCATCAGCTCAATGATCGTTACACGACGTTGCGTTATGACTGCGATTCACCGATGGAAGAAAAGCAAGCCAGAATTGGTCGGTACCTAGGGGGCGAGGTCGATCACAGCTATCGCCACTGGCACATTCATCCGAATATCGCGTTCTGTTTGACGGATACCTTCAATTATCTCGCAACTTGTCAGCCCACGTCACCGACAACCTGCCGTGTCAGGACAAGGATGTTTGCGTTGCATGGCTCAAAGAAGAACCCTTATGCGCGGTTGCTCAGGTATCTGGCATGGCGGGTTGGGCGGCGCACCATGCGAGCCGTTTTTAACGAGGACCGCGCCATTTTTGATGCTCAACAAAAGGGAATTCAGTCTAGCCCGCACCGTGGAGTGATAGGCACGCGTGAGGAACGGATCCACATTTTTCAACGTTTCCTGTGTAATCGCATGAACCTGGAAGTCACACCCCACCCGGATAACATTCGAGCGAAGGAAGAATTTCAGGATCCCTGTCATCCGAGTCGCGACTTGCTGCAAAGTGGGAGACAGTCTTGAGTAAAGCAGATGACGTTTCCCTGCGATCGGTGTTTGAACTGTTGACAGCGGACTGCATCGAGGAACCAGGGCGTGTTCGATTTCGATTCATCGATGAAACGAAACAGGAGGAGGCAATCACTGGCAGGGAGATCGTGTTGCGTTCTCTTCAATTCGCTCATGGGTTGCAGTCGATTAGCCGCAGCGGAGATCGTGTCCTGTTGCCGTATCCTCCGGGTTTGGACTTCATCATTGGTTTTCTAGGGTGTATCGCCGCAAAACGAGTACCCGTTCCGGCAAATTATCCCAAGGCGCGCCGCCCACTTTCACG
>JAPOKD010000283.1 GCA_029977825.1 Planctomycetota bacterium
AAGACGATGCAGCTTAGCGGCAGTTGAAAGTCCAGACAGGCCTCCACCAATGATGGCCACGCGACGGCGCGTTGTGTCGTTCAAACGATTAGAGTTCCGTGTTGATTGAAAGAGACCATCTCTGTATCTGTCTGGCGGAGACTGCTCGCGGTGGGTGATTTGATTTGAAGCATGGTTAAGTTGGACAAGCTTGCACCAACGAGTGACACATACTGGTCACCCAAGCGTTTGCGCTACGCGCCGGCTTCCCTCACGCTTGCTTAGCTGGCGCCGGGACCACCCGGAGCTCCGGGTGAAGGAGGTCGCCTGTTGTTACCGCCGGGACTACCAGGCGCTCCGGGCGAGGGTGGTCGTCCATTGCTGCCACCAGCTCCCGGTCCACCGGGTGCTCCGGGCGAAGGCGGTCGTCCATTGCTACCGCCATATCCCCCCCCGGGTGCGCCTGGGAATGCGGCGGGGCCACTGCCACCATAGCCACCCGACATGTCATCACCCATGTCATCTCCCATCTCATCTTCATACCCTTCGTTGTATCCACCGAAGCCACCATTACCCCGTCCATTGCCTTGGTTCGAGGCGACGACTGGAGTCTTGCCGAGCGCGGTAGCAAGTGTAATCAGAGCTGTTTGAATGGTTGGGGAAAACAAACCATCCATGGCCACATGGAATTGGTCCGAGGATTGTGAGTTTGCCAGTGGGTTAAGGGCTGGATTGAAGGCTCCCACGACTGCACCCAGTGAGTCAATCATCCCCGTTGTGCCAGTCATATCACCTTTGAGCGATTCGATATTTGCGGCCCAATCATCAGCAATGGTTTTTGGAACCCAATAACCGTCAATGGATACAAGTTGGATTTCCCGCGACGCACCATCTTGTTCCACACTAATGACTGCGACTCCATCCTTTTCTGACTTAACTGTGACCTGTCGACCGATGCTTAAACCGGTTCGGTCAACCAATTGAGCCAGGTATGGAGCAATCACCTTGTCACGTTCGGTCAACCATTGGCCGAAACTGACTGTTTGAAGCTGATCCAGATTTACAGTCTCTGGGGATAGTCCGACTCGCATCAGATCAGCAAGTGGCAAAATCTGCTCCTCAACTTTATCAAAGTCTTTCGGCGGCAGGGCTTGAATGCGAGGGCTTGAGAGGAACCAGTTTTGTTTTGTGATAATAACCTCACCCAGTCTTTGGGCAGTTCCAACCAAACCTTGCCATGAAGCTTGATTCAGCTGAGATGCTGTCAGCTTCACCAGCTCGTCGACATCCTTGCGATAGCCAGGTGGTAATGCATCATAAACAGCGACCAGATGGCCATCGGTGATTGCATCGTCGATCTGGTTAATGAAGTCAGAGACACTCGCGTTGGCCTGTGGAGGTTTGTAGGAAGGTGCTGGAGATGGTGTGGGCAGCGGTTGGGGTGCTGCTGCGGATGCCGCGGCAGCATTTCCCTGTAACTCGGAGACGCGATCTGCGCGGGACTCTTTGAGTTGATTTGCGAGTTTTTGTGCCTGAATACGACTTTCGCTGCGTAAATCCTCCAATTTCACAGAGACGCGTTTGCCACCTGTCAGCTCAAGGATTACCGAGTCACCCCACAATCCAATCATTCGAGCTTCTACCGTTCGAGTTCCCCGCAGGTCGGTCCACAGCTCCGCTTGTGCGGCGCAAACCCCGATCACCGAAAGAGCAGCGACGATCGCGAACCGCGGTGCTGCTGAGACGCTCCGACGCCATGGGTTCTGAAAGAAGGAGGTGCAATTGCAGCCTTTCGATGTATCCATCGCTATTTGTGCCTTAAAATCGTCGAGAATGCCCATTTCGGCAGTGGGCCGGAGTTGATTGCGGTTCACCCGCATGGAGACTTCCGAATCCATTATATTGAGATTGCGTTTCAAATGCGGCGCTGAAAACCGCGCATATTTTGCGGAGTTTTGAGGTTTTGCGCCGTTTGTTACGCTTGGAAGCAAATGGATTCAACGATCAATCCTGCGGAGAGCCACATTGAGTGACATGATCGGTTCGGCATCCTTGGAAGCCGCCGAGGCAAAGCAGCTTCGGGAAAAATTTTATAATGCAACGATCATTGAGCGAATCGATGCCAATGATGACTTGGCTCGCTTCAGGATTCGTCCGGATAACCCCATCCCGCCATTTGAGCCTGGCCAGTATGTGGCGCTCGGAATTGGAAACTGGGAGCGGCGGCTTCCGGGTACCCAATCCGAGCAGGTCCCCGAGAAAAGGCTCCGAAAACTGACGCGCCGGGCATATTCGATCTCCTGCCCCATGCTGGATGCAGATGGCCAGATCGCTCCGGTCGCCTCTTTGGACCACTTTGAGTTCTATATCACGCTCGTGCGCCAAGCCAGTTCACCGGATAACAAGCCGCCAGTGTTGACGCCGAGGCTATTTGAGTTCGGCGTCGGTGACCGCTTGGAAGTTCAGAAAAAAATCACTGGGCACTACACCCTCCGAGAAGTGGGGATCAACGATACGGTGCTGATGCTTGGAACAGGAACGGGTGAAGCTCCTCACAATGCGATGACTGCCAAGCTGCTTGCCGATGGACACCAGGGTAAAATTGTCAATGTCACCAGCGTCCGGCACCGTGTTGATCTCGCGTATGCCGTGGAACATGCGGAGCTGATGCGGCAGTATTCGCAGTATCGCTATTTGCCATTTACGACCAGAGACCCCGAAAATCTTGATGAGTCTCATCCCAACTTTGTGGGTAAGCAATACCTGCAACAACTCTTTACATCAGGGCAGCTCGCGGAAGCTGCCGGCGATCCGCTTTCTGCAAAGAACACACATGTTTTCTTGTGCGGAAATCCAGCCATGATTGGCTATGTGCCACCTGGCGCGGATCCACCTTCCACGCCGGGAATGTTACCTCTGCTCAGGGCTGCCGGGTTCAGCGATGAGGGTGAATCGAAAGGGCCCGGAACCATTCGTTTTGAGAAGTACTGGTGAAGATTCAAAACGGAGTCTATCGGATTTCTGAATTGCCGGTTAAAAACTGTAGGTAGGACACTATTCACAGTATTACCAGCAGAGTCTCTCTCATGGATCTCTCCAAAACCATCGCTTTGATCCTCGGTGGTGGCCGCGGAACACGCCTCTTTCCGTTGACGAAAATTCGGGCCAAGCCAGCCGTTCCACTCGCTGCGAAATACAGGCTGATTGATATTCCGATCAGTAATTGCATCAACAGTGGATTGAATCGGGCGTACGTTCTCACTCAATTCCTGTCGGAAAGCCTGCATCGACACCTGCGACAAACTTACACCTTTGACCATTTTAATGGCGGGTTTGTCGAGTTGCTTGCTGCTCAACAGACCGTCAATCAGGGGACTGACTGGTATCAGGGCACCGCTGATGCAGTGCGAAAGAACCTGGTACATCTCGAAGAAGACTGGATCGAGCATGTCCTGATTCTTTCGGGTGACCAACTGTATCGCATGGATTTTCGTGAGATGATGCGGACGCACATCGAATCAGGGGCTGACGCTACCATTGCGGGAATTCCCGTTTCTCGCAAAGACGCGTCAGCTCTTGGCATCATGCAAGTTGACGATAGTGGTCAAGTCCGGGGTTTTGTCGAAAAGCCACAGACCGACCAGGAAATCGAGAGTGTCCGGATGGAACCCAGTTGGATCGATGCCCACGGCATTCCCAGTCGGGGTCGCGATTGTCTCGCAAGCATGGGGCTGTACATCTTCAACAAGGAAACCATGGTTGATCTGCTGAATAGCAATGATCACCAGGACTTTGGCAAAGAAGTATTTCCAGAGGCCATAAACTCCCACAAAGTTCAGGTACACCTCTTTGACGGCTATTGGGAAGATATCGGAACGATCCGCGCGTTCTATGAGGCGAATCTGAACTTGGCGGGCAACGCACCGCCATTCGATATTCGTACGCCCGATGCGCCTATTTACAGTCGCCCCAGATTCTTGCCGCCAACCATCATGGGTGATACGAAAATTACAGGAAGCTTGATCGCTGATGGTTGTCGCATTGGTCAAAACGTGACCATTTCCAATAGCGTCATCGGGTTGCGGACTGTGGTTGGTGACAACGTCGTTATCAAGGATAGCGTTGTGATGGGTGCCGATTTTATTGACGACCCAGTGAATCTGGCCGAGGGCATGGTGCCACTGGGAATTGGCTCGGGAACCACGATCTCAGGTACGATTCTTGATAAGAATTGCAGGATTGGTTCCAACGTGCAGATCGTGAATGAGGCAGGCGTTGAAAATCAAGGTGAAGACGATGTACTGCAGGTCCGTGACGGAATACCCATCGTCATCAAGAACGGCCAAATCGAAGATGGATTCCGCTTTTGAAAATTGTTGTGATGAACATCATGTGAGACTGCCAGTTCGATTCACTGCCATGATCGCTCACTGGGCAAGCAGTTTGTCAAAGATACGGTCTGATGCCCGCTTCACGACATCGATTTCATGGTAACGCTAACAGCCGTTTGGACTCTTTTAACAGAAAATCTGCGTCATTGAATGGTTCGTAGCTGATATCTTGCCAGCGCACTTTGCCGCGATGGTCGATCAGAAAGGTCCCATGAAGAGGTTGGTCTTCAAAGTCATCCCAGCAGCGGAATTCCTTGAAGATATGTTTGTCGCCATTACTCAATAGCGGAATGTTGATCTCTTCCCCAAAGTTGTCCAGGCCTTGCTTGAGTTCTTCGACTGATTCGGTGCTGATCGCGACTACCTCGATCCCCGCTTGTTTGTACTCATCATAAAGTGGCGAGAAGGCATGGATCTGATCGATGCAGTGCAAACAGCCAAAGCCAAGATAGAAAATGATGAGCCGAGGCTTTCCGTCAAATTCTTCACCAGCGACCAGTTTTCCATCGGGTGCTTTAGCGCCCCAGGTTGGGGCCTGATACGGTTGCCATCGAAATGGTCCAAGTTCGTTCAGTGGCGGACGTTCACCCAAGTCTGCTTTGGGGGGATCGGGTAATCGCCAGTCAGTTTTTGCACCAGCAGCTTTTGCAATGGGAGCAAGCTTGGCGAGCATGGGCGTGTTCAGATCAGCGGTGCTGGCTGTTTCTTGTAGCGTGGCGAAATGTTTTTTTGCCTCGTCTTTCTTCCCTTTCTTCCACAGCAGGTCCACGAGTACAGCCAGAGGCCGAACTTGACTGGGGCCATCTTTGACGGCTTTTTCAGCGAGTTTGATTCCTTCATCAAGTTGACCAATCTCCGCTTGCCATTGCGCCTGAATCAACGTATTCAAGCGTCCTTTGGGAAGTTGTTCCTGAAAAGTCTTCAGGTCTTTTTTCTTGACTGCCTCCGCTGCCCTGGCTCGCGCCAGGATCTGATCAAGTTGAGTGATGTGCCTTTTTACTTCGTCGAGAGTTGGAGCAGGCTTCTCCTTTTTTTCTGGCTCCTTCGCGTCCTCAGGTTTTTCTGCATCTTTTTTCGACGTGTCATCTGGTTTGGCACTTTCGGCTGCCTTGTTTTCAGCTTCGTCTTTTTTATCCGCTTCTGCAGCTTTTTCGTCTTCCAGATCCAGCACAGTTGTTTGCAATACCAAGCTACGCCTTTGAAGTGACCGGAGGGTACGTGAAGCCTGTCTATTGTCACCTGTCATGAATTGTGCAACGGCGAGCCAGCCAAGCCATTCTTCTTGCTGAGCGTCGTCCTCTGTGGGCGGAAGGTAGCTCCCGCCAGCTTCTTTAATCAACTCGTCCCAGAGCGCATACTCAGTCAATGTCTGGATCAAGCGTTGGCGACCATATTTGTAGCTTCCACGTTTGTTCCAGGTATTGTAACGTGGGTGCTGAGGCAGCGAGACCAGGTTGCGCGAGAGATCCAAGGCATCCTGCACACGTCCGACATGAAGCAGATTGCGAACCAGCCATTCGTTGTTATGCGCGAAATTGTGAATCTGGTCAGGCATCAATCTCGTTCGGATCATGTGAGCATGATCAACTCTTGCTGATGCTTCCTGTTGCCAAGCTGCATCGTTGTATCGTTTCAACTTGGAATAGATGTGGCCCGGCATGTGCCACATGTGTGCAATTCCAGGGCTGGCAGGACCACACATGGCCGCTGACTGCACAGCATTATCGGGGCGTGCCGAGTCCCACAAGTGGATTCGGTAGTGATGGGCGGGATGCATCGGGTTTGCTGCGAACACTTCGCCCAGCAAAGCATTCACAGCGTATCTACTGGTGATTTTCACGCCGCTGCGTTCTGCAAGCCAAAGTTGAAGAGCGAGTAGGGCACGAGCTTCAACGTCATCAGGGAAGTCATGCAAAAGTCGCTCCATGTCACTGAGGTAACGTTCTGTGCGTTTCTTTTTCTGTTCACGTTCCGCTTCGCGATCAGGTTTCTTGTCGTCTGGTTTTTGTTTGGGAATCAAGCGATCCAGTGCTTCGATGTACAGCGTCTCTCTGCGTGTGGTATTCGTTTTGCGTAACTCCATCGCTTTATCGATGAAGCTTCGTGCTCGACTGGTGTTGTTGGTGTTTGCCATGGTCATGCCCCAATAGGCAATGGCGAGTTCAGGGTCTTCCTTGGCTGCCTGACGAAACGAACGCTCCGCTTCCAGATACCAAAACCCATGCAGTTGCGCGATTCCCTGCTCAATGAACTTCTGGGCAGCGGGTGTTTTCGCTGAGGTTTCAAACTTGATCGGTGACATACCATCGATCAAAACAGCAGCTTGCCGCGGCCCTTCATTGAAGGCTTCCCCGTGATAGCTGTGACCCGCTGCGGGGCCATCGCTACTGGCTTCAGTTTCGGCTTTTGCTGGTTCTGCCGCGAAGATTGCAGGGCTGGCAGCCAGAAAAGCAGCTGGAGTCAGCAAAGCGGCAAACAGACGAACGATTCTTACAGACATGAGCAGAGAGAGGCTTCAGGTGGGGATGAACGGGCGTTGGACCTTCCCATTGTAGCTTGCTCGAAAAATTACGCTTGGTCTGCGTACTGGTTAAGAGTGTATGGAGGTACATGTGCCCCTGAAACGCCCGAAAAGTGGCTGAATTGGCTTTTTTGTGAACCAAAAGCGGCAGGTGAGCACTCCTTTACTCCCCTGCCTGTTGGCTCATTGGGACACTGCTACAAACGATTCTTGTC
>JAPOKD010000864.1 GCA_029977825.1 Planctomycetota bacterium
CAGCGGAACGATTATACATCGACACACCGCCGTACAGCACCTCTTCGGAAGCACCTCTTCGGAAGCACCTCTTCGGAAGCACCTCTTTGGAAGCACCAGCATTCGGAAATCAGCGAAGAACATCGAACTTTCGCCCTAGCTCATCCAGCAAACGCTTTACATTTTCATCCAAAGAAACGCTGAAACTGGCCAACCATTCCTGAACATCCATGGTTTCCTGCAGTTTTTCCAAGACAGTCACAGCCAAAGTTAGTGATTGTGTGAGCGGTGGCAATCAGTTCAACCTTAAAAATTCCTCATCTGTGTTCGATAAGTGTTCATAACACAAACGTAGTTCTTCTAACTGCCGGAACGCCTTGTCATACTCACCACGGTCACACATAGCGCAACCAAAGTAATACCGCATGTAGTTGACACTGGGCTCCTGTGCATGACCACAAGCATTTTGACATTGAATGGTAATCAATAGCGCATGCTCCGCAGTCGCCACTTCGCCAGCACGGGTTGCAGACGTGATCACATGGAACCAGTCCGCAGCATCAGCACTAACGGCTGCCAGGTCTTGAAACAACACCATGGATTCTGAGTAGTTTCCCTGCTTAAACTATGCCAACGCAACCAGCGTGCGTGCCTCGCGTGAAAGCTTACTGTCCGCGACTCCAAGATAGGGGCGAACAGCAATGATCGCCTTCGCAAATTCTGAGGCGTCAAATGCCGCCCACGCAACTCGGGCATCCGCGACAAATCAGCACTCTTACCGGCACCAAAAGCTGCAGTTTTTCTAGGTCCAAAGAACCTCTCGCGGAGCGACACCGTTTTCACCTTCCATACTTCAACTAGCTGACAACAAATCCAGTAGCGAAGTTATTACCCGAAGCAACCCAACGGGAATCAACTGTGCTTGTGTTCAGTAGAAATTCTTCACTGGCAAGCACCAAAAAGCATGCCGGAACAGTGAATTTTACGACGGCGACAATCTGCTGAACTGCGTGAACAATGCTGCATGGCGCGAACGCTGCTGCATGGCGTGAGCGTGAATTCCCAGCTCGTGACAATCACAAAGCGCATTTAAAAATGACACACAAAATTAGAAAGCCACACAAGAGGCAGAGCAGAAACTCCCCGTACCATCCAGTGGTCAAGGGTCGCACAACACGAAAACCGGCAACTGCTATCGCGAAGCCCAACCAGTCTCGCAACGCTGCACCGCGTTTGTTTCCGACTCGCTTTGTGCCTTACGACCACGATGAAGATCGCAAGTAACGTTGGTCATTTTTTGAGAGTCAACAGTATGTGCCAACTCGGCAGGCCCCTCGGTCAGCTGCTCCATCGCCTGTGCGAGAGTTGCCAGTACGAAACGCATTACCGCAAGATCTGGGAAACACAAGACGATGACGACAATGGTTGCAATACATATCGGGTTCCTACCAATACATCCACGGGATACCAAGGCGAGCCACAGCTAAGTTTCTCAATCCTGTTCTACAGGCAATCTGGATCTGGCAGCTTTCAGGCTGTGCTCCACCCTGCTTTTAATGCCAACTCAAAACGCTGCAACTCCGGACCCAAAACCGCCTAAGCACGCGTGCCAAATTGCATCTCTGCTTTCGCCACCCCCGACCAACGCGATTTGTTTTCGCAACGTAGAACTGGCGTTGAAACCAGTCGACTGACGCAGACTTGAAAATTACCAGGTGATTCGGTCAAAACCGGCGAAAAAAACGCCACAACTCCTTTGACACATCAACGCCAGAGTTGTTCATGTTTGGAATGGCATGACCCATCTTTTTTACTTGATAAAACCAAACTTCGATCCCATTTCTTCCACCGCGAAAATAGCGCACGGTCGTTTTGGGCGTTAGTTCCACAACCTCCTCTTCAGTTGCGTTCGCGAGTCCTGCCCAAAATTTAATGACTTCATCCTGGCTAGGTGCCCCGCCCCATCCACCACGTGTAGACATACTACCATCGTGCGGAACAACTTCATCATGCAGTCCTGACATCTGCAGGACAGGAACGGCCTTGCACCTGGCACGCGACTCCCAAGTTGCGCCACTCATCGTACCAATCACAGAAGCGGCGGCCTTGAAAACATCAGGCTTTTCTGCGACTAGGGTGTAACTCATGAATCCGCCATTCGAGACTCCACATACAAAGGTCTTTTTCGGATTAAGACCATATTTTTCCTGCAAAGTCAACGCAAGTTGACTGAGGAAATACACATCATCTGTCTCGCTTATCTTCAGGCGAGCGTTCCAGTGTGCTACACCCTCCACGTCATCGCTACCTTGTGGATAGCATACGGCAAACCCATGCCGCTCGGCCTGAGAGTTCATCCCCATTTCACCCATATAATCCCGAGCATCACCTCGGTAACCATGCAAGACAAACAACAGCGGTGCGTTTACTTTGAGCGAGTCTGGTAAGTGCAAAAGGTACTTCCGCTCACACTGTGTTTTCTCATCCTTTGCGGGACAGACAAAAGTCTGGAAATCCACTGCTGCGGCCCAACGCTGACTGAAAACAGCGAATGCAAAGATCACTGTCAGATTGAGCATCACTCTCATCTCGACTCCCGTCCCGTCCTGGTGCAATTTACGAGGGCTGCGGAAAAACGTGGTTTTTCCGGTTTGCCCGCCAGGCTTGCACACGCTTCATGGCTTGAGAAGACGTTGAACACCATACTTTGATGGCATAGCCCCGTGGCCCTACAAACGGGAAAACCTGACGGCCAAAACAATTCCAAGGGCAGAAATCGGTGCAAAACCTTCTAAAAACCGACACAACGCGGTACGCTTTGGCAGTACCCCGAGCATTACCTTCGATGCGAGATGGCGCATATTAATGAAATCGCTTTACACATTTTGCTGGTTCATGATCTGCATTGGTGTTCTGATGATCTTTGGAACACTTGGTTACGACATTCTGGTTCTTGAAACTCTGACCGTTGAAGGCGCTCGC
>JAPOKD010000087.1 GCA_029977825.1 Planctomycetota bacterium
AGCGGTTCCGATGCATATCCCTCATCATAACAGTCACCAAAGGACGTTGTGACAGCATGGTGGTTGTTGGGCCAGTACTCCGTGCAGGGAGTATTTCCTGCGGCTACGGTTGTTAGTGATTCGCCGGCAATTTTATGCTTGCAAATGGGAGGAATGGTGGTGCGTGATAAGGACCATTGCCCGGTTTATTACACAAATTCAGTGTTTTCGTGCAGCGAACCTCCATTTGTCCAAATGTGGTGAAACTTGTCTGGTTGTTGCTCTTCATTCTCCGGTTTGGCGTTGTGGTAAGGAGTAAAGATTTCGTACCGTCCCGCCAGTACAGGAGTTGTTCTTCCGAGAAAACGTGACATCGGAGAGCACTGGATGCATGTCAATTGCAAGCGAGGCAGGGATGTACGTCGCAACTTATAGATTCATGACTTGGATGATGATCCTCGTTACCACAATCGCTGTCGGGTGCCGAGGTGCTCAAAAATTTGGCCGGAATCTACAGGTCCGAACGACTAATGACGTCGAGGTCGCGGAGCTTGATTCTCCTGAGCAACGGCTAGCGACTTCATCACGTGCCGATGGTGAAAGTGGTCAGGCAGGCGAAACTGAGTTGAGAGGCGCCCGGAGTTTGGAAACACGCTCTGCTTCTTTAAAGATTCAACCCGACGCGGAAAATCCACAAGTATCTGCCGCTTCGAAAAAGATTGAAAAGGAAGCGGAGAATGCTGTTAAGACGACTGCACCGCAAACTGCTGATGTGGTTGCCAGTACTAAATCCACTGAAACCGAAAGCGATGCACAGTCAGCTTCACCGCAGGAGCAGTTGCCAGATGCTGCTGCAGTTCTTGCGAAGATCAACAGTCTATCCTCAGCAGAACGAGAGCGACTTCGTCAACAGCTGAAGAGCGAACTCGTTACAGCCGATCAAACGACGCAGCCCAATCCCATTGATTTGGCATCCGGGACGTTAGATAGGTTGCCGACGTTGCCGCCATCACGCGATTCAGCTCCTGAAATCACTCCCGCCCGCATCGGAGTCGGTATCGAGCAGGATGCAGCTCAGACAACGGCAAGCGTTTCAGCTTCTTTGAAAGGCGAGAATCCAACTGCGTTGACCGAACAGGAAAAGGACGCCGTTGCGAAGAAGCTTCTTGAGAATTATGCGAATGTTGCTAAGGCAGCTGGTGGTGAAAATTCAGACAGCACCGCGGTGCGGACGGCTAGTGCAACGCACAGTGACGCAGCCCACAGCCGAATTGTGCAGGCCTTTTCTCCCGAGCTGTTATCCGAGTTGTCGGAAGATGTGCTTTATGACGCTTTGGCTCAGCAGCTCAGCAAAACGCCGGACAGCGAGGAGCCTGCAGAACGGACAGCGCGTATGATCCGTTTGCGACACTTGCTTGTGCTTTCGGGCGATCCCGATGCAGCGGTTGAGAATATCAGCGGTTTGTCAGAAGCTGAACAGGAATTTCTTCGGCATCAACTTTTGGGTCTGTGGACAATCATTGATCCTGAGGGACACCCTACATCGCCAAGTCGTCGGTTTACCTCTGCCGTGCCCCAGATTCGTGAGGCAGCCAAATTTGCCGCGGCTGCCTCGGATGCACTTGAGGTCAGGGCATTGGCGTTCTGTACTGATATTCAGTCTTACGGGCAATTCAAACGATTTGAGGGTAATCGTTTCGATGCAGGACAGCAGGTCATTCTGTACTGTGAAATCGACAACTTCACTGCCAAACGCGTCGATGGTGGCTTTGAGACACACTTGCAAGGCAGTTACGACATTTACGATTCCGAGAATCGTAAAGTGCTCAGCCAGTTATTGCCCGGAGACCAGCAGGTTTCTACAAACTACTTGCGTGATTACTTCATTGCCTACCAGATGTTAATCCCTCAGGAATTACCTGCCGGTACCTACAAGCTGCGGCTTACGATGGAAGATCGTAATGGCAAGAAGTATGGAAATTCTGACATCCCCTTCGAAATTGCGAAGTAGGCGAGTCAGGCATCCAGCGGGACTGTGTCCATGATTTGATAAGTCGGCCCGGATTTGTCAAGGAAACTGGCGACCAGTTGCAGAGAAGTCACCAACATTCCACCCAGTACTGTATTCTCTTCAGCAGCAAGACGTGCCACCACATCACTGTTGGCTAGTCGTGAGTTGCTCCGTGTGCGTCCAAGTGTCAGATGTGGAATGTAATCTCGTGGTTCCTGTTTGAATCCAAGCTCAGCAAGAGATCTTTCCAGTTGAGATACGATTTTAGTCAGTGTTCCCGAGGCATCGTTGACTCCTGCGTATAGAATGCGGGGGCGTTCAAGGCTCGGAAATCCACCGGTGCCGCCAAAATCAAGGTGAAAAGGTGCGTGATGGGAGCAGACCCTGTGGATCACATTGCAAACACCGGGAACCTCAGTGTTGTCCACATCCCCGAGGAACTTCAGGGTCAAATGCAGGTTGTCAGCGGGAACCCACTTGATGCCATCATTCGATTGACGCAGCCGCTGCAGCATCCGGGTGGAATTACGGTTCACATCGGGCGCGAGCTGAATAGCGATAAATGATCGAATGTTTTTCATGGTGCCAATCGTACACGGAAATATGTCAGAGTTTGAGCCGCCGCCATTTGATCCTCATCCTTTTTTTAGGGGTGGCCATTTGCAGACCATTGCGGCCACTCGGGAAGTGTCGGCAGATCACCTCAGGCCCATCCAGCATGTTGTATCAGTTTCGGACGGGGATTCGATCGTTTTGCATGAGGATTGTCCGGCTGGTTGGATGCCTGGCGATCGGTCAATTTTGTTGGTGCACGGACTTTCAGGATGTCATGCCGCCCCTTACATGCTTCGTCTGGCTGAACGCTTTTTGAAAACAGGTTCACGCGTTTTTCGAATGGATATGCGTGGATGTGGAGCCGCACGCCCATTGACCCGCAATCTAGCTCACGCTGGTCGTAGTGATGATGTCGTTTCGGCGCTCGACGTCATTGCAGACAAGTCGGAGCAAGGGCCTATGCTGGCGATCGGTGTTTCACTAGGGGCGGGCCAACTACTGCGTGCTGCGGGACGAATCGGGTGCGGTGTTTCGAGCCGACCTTCGTGGTTTGAACGGTTGGAACGTCTCGCCGTGGTGGCACCACCATTGGATTTGCGACGGTGTAGCATCAACATGCAACGATGGTCACTGCGACCCTATAACTACTATTTCATTCGAGCATTGTTGGGAAGTGTGCCCCCAGGCGTGCATGAACGTGCAGAATTCCAAAAAGCGATGTTACAGCGAAGGCCGAGGACTTTGTGGGAACTGGATGAGCGGTTCACTGCACCACTGAGCGGTTTTGCTGGGGCTGCAGACTACTACGATCAGGCCTCAGCCTGCCATGTAGCGAGGTTCAATCCAGTACCCACGCTTGTCTTGACAGCGGCAGATGATCCGATCGTCCCCGTGGGTTGTTTTGCCGACAATCCCAACCTGTGGCCACAAGCGACGCGTTTGTTTATCACAAACACGGGTGGTCACATGGGGTTCTTGGACCGTCGACGGAAGTGCTGGATCGATGACGCCTTGTTGTCTTGGTTTTCAGCTTGACGGTGATGCCGTGTAGAACAGACCGCTGCGTAGAACAGGTCGTTGGGAACAGCATCTGCCGTGCTGCAACTTATCGTGTTGTCCAGACCGGATCTGGGACCAGTTCGTCTGCAACAGCGGATCCCTGATCGGCACGCCCACTGCCAGCCATCCCACTGATGATTTCGACGGTCATGTCATGGTCACAGGTAATTTGGCAGCTGAGTCTCACTCCGGGATCTGATATCTCGCGAACACTCAAAGTATCTTTCTCAGCCTGAGTGATCTTGTCTGGTTCGCCATCAATGAATTGGATCCGGCAGGAGGTGCACTTTGATTGGCCACCACAGGCATGAAGTTGGTCCGTGCCAGCATCGTCTACAAGTGCTTTCACCAGTCGTTTGCCAGGGGCAACCTCAAATTCACCCACTCCTTGGACGGTTAACTTTGGCATGTCATCAGGCTCCGGTTCAATTCGAATTGATATGAATGAAAATATCGCTGTACTGAGCCGAGCGGGTTTGGTGGTTTTTCAGCCGGACGCTTTGAGTCTTCAGGTACAACGTTCTGTAAGGAAGGATAGTGTTCAGGACAACTGTTGTGCAAGCAGATCTGATCTGTAGCAGCAAACCCACAAGGTACTGCGGGAATTCAGGGGGTTACAGAGGAGTCGGAAGATGGTTTCGACTGAGGTGCACGTTCCTGAGTCGATATTCCTTGTAAAACTCGCTGGGTCTCGTAACGGACACGCATGAGCTCAAGTCTTTTTTCCGCAGCACTGAGTGCCATCTTCTGCTGTATGAAAATCTCGGAAGTCTTGATCCCTCTGGCGATCAGACGTTCTTGCAACTCTACGTTCTTGCTTATTTGCAGCAGCGCGAGTTCTGCTTCGATTACGTCGAGTTGGCACAACAGCAGCTCTTCTCTTTGGGTGGCTAGTGTGATAGTGAGTTGGCTTTCCGCGCGAGCGACGGACAACTCTGCCGCTGCAATTTCGACCTCGCTTGGCTTGGTCGCGCGTTTGCGGAGTTCGTTGCGTTCTGCCATTGCAAGATTGAAGGCCGCTCTCGCTTCTTTGACGCTGATGCCAGCGTATGGCCTTGCGGATAGCAGCATTCTTTCCAGTCTTGATATCCTGTCGCTGAGATCCGAGGTCGTTGTTGCTACAGCACGAATATCTGATGTGCGTTGAACCGCTTCGCCGAGTATTTTGTTTTCAATTCCTATTCGATTCTGGCGAAGGTTTTCTAGTTCGATCTGAGATTGCGCTTGGCAAGTGGTGCTTTGGATTGCAAAAAACCACATTGCGATACCGTAAGCACTGGTAAACAGGTAGGAGTGTTTGGGTGTCGATTGCATTTTGGTGCCAGCTTTTCACAGGTTTGTAGGGGATGGGGCTGTTGTAAAATCGTTGGAGCATATTGTGAGCAGAACTGCATAATTCCATTTTGATCAAAGGTTCGCCAAACCGTCCATACGCGTGTTAGCTACGATAGGTGGTCCACTTTGAACTCTTTTTACCCGCGTGAAATCGGTGTGATTCATGGATCGGCGACAATTCTCCACGACAGCTTTGTCTCTTTTGGGTTCCGCAGGGATCTGTTCGGGCGAAACATTGGAAAATGAGAACCGTTCATGGTCCGTTGCTGTGATTGGTCACACAGGACGTGGTGATTATGGGCACGGTTTGGATACCGTTTGGCGTCATATTCCCCAAACCACCATTCAAGGTGTCGCTGATGCAAATGCGAATGGGCTTGCTCGGGAATTGATCAAACTTGGCTTGAATCCGGATCAGGGTTATTCGGATTACCACCGCATGCTTCGCGAACTGCAGCCTGACATTGTTGCGGTTTGCCCTCGGCACGTTGATCAGCATTGCGAGATGATTCTTGCTGCGGTGAAGACGGGCGTTAAGGGAATTTATGTCGAGAAGCCTTTTGTTCAAAATCTGAAGCAACTTGATAAAGTTGTGGAGGCTTGCCGCGAAGGCGGTACCAAGTTAGCGGTGGCTCACCGAAATCGTTATCACCCTGTTTTGCAGACCATTGACGGACTCATTCGTGATGGAAGAATCGGTCGTCTGCTGGAAATACGGGGACGTGGTAAGGGTGATGGTCGCGGTGGAGCAGAAGATCTTTGGGTTCTCGGTTCACATGTGTTGAATCTGATGTCCTACTTTGGCGGAGCACCTGAAACCTGTTCGGCAACATTGTACCGCGGTGGACGCCGCGTCATGAAATCAGATCGAGTGGTGGGTGGTGAGGGTCTTGGTTGGTTGGCGGGGGATGAGTTGCACGCTACTTACAGATTCGCCCGGGGGGTTACAGGATATTTTGATTCCATTGCAAACGATGGAACAAAGAATCTTGGCTTCGGTCTGAGTTTGGTTGGCAGTCAGGGTCGGATCCAGATTTGGTGCGACGATTCGCCACTGGCGCGATTCATACCCGGAAATCCATTTCAGGCTGCCGTGGCAAACGGGGAAGTACTGCCGATTTCAACTGCTGGTGTGGGGGAGATTGAGCCATTGCGCGACCTTCACAAAAGCATCTATCAACATATTCTCCCGGTTAAGGATTTGCTGGATGCCATTCGTGGCGACCGCGATCCCATTTGTGGCTTGGAGGACGCGGGACTTACCGTGGAAATGATCTGTGGGGGTTTCGAATCCCATCGTCTGGGGAAAACGGTCGAGTTTCCATTGCTTCAAAGAGATCATCCGTTGTCAAAATATGAATGAGCGAGTTGATTTCAGATTCCGTTCTCTGTGAAGAAGTGTCCCAAATCCTCGGTTAAGCGGGCCGGGACGATGCTTGGGCATGGCGTTTTCACGTCGGGAATACTTCACCACATCTTCGCGGAAAAAGAGAGTCGTGGTAGACTCCGGGATTACCCCTCGTTACAGCGGCGTCGCGTTTTTGCCATGCGTTCCCGATCCAAGGAACGGGTATTGAGGGCGAGTGGGAGGCACTACGGGCTTTCCGGGATTCTTATAGGCAGTGGATAGCACAGTATGGATTTGATGTCCGATGACGCGATTGGTGCCCTCGGTCTTCTGGTTGCAGAGGCTGCGGAAAAACTGGTCGATTCTCACGATGAGTCGCTCGACAAAAGAGCGGCAATGATGATTGTCGATTCTCCAACGTTCAATAATGACGATGGCCGGATGCAATTTGCGTTCAAAGTCAAAGGCAACCGTCAGCAGCCGATTGCGGCGTCCATTGAGGTGAAGCCCGAACCACAGGGTGAAGATGAGGACTTTGATTATTCGCCTCTGAGTGTTGCTCTTGATGCAACGCCCATGTGTACGTGTGCACAATTCAAATCGGATCAGCGGTGTCCACACACACTCGCGATCTCGTGGTGGTTGCAAGAGCAGCTGGGACGACGATCAATCAACGAGGTTTTTGAGTTTCTTGGCGAACTTGAAGTGGACGCGGTGGCCGCTGGTCGTCAGTTGGTCAATGAGGTTTTGAGTTTAGCAGGAGACGCTAACCAGCCATTGGATACCGAGGAGACGAGATTGCAGTGGCGTATTGGTCTTTCCAGTTCGCGATACTACTGCCCGATTTCGATCACACCCTACGAACAAAGGCCTCGAAAAAATGGCAAAGGCTGGACGAAAGGAAAGGAAGTTCGCAGTTTTGATCTGCTGCGGCGAGATTTTTCCGCTAATCCACTGGATGGAAAAATTGCTGCGTTGGTAGCCAACCCCAGCTACTCTTTCGATGACGAACACTTCGGCGAGTTTCAAGCGATCAATGCATTGGCAGGGCATGCCGTTGTTGCGTGGGACGATGCAAAAGCGACTTCACTACAAGTTCATTCAGCTGAACTTGTGCTCACGCTGGAGCCTGTCGAGTTTGAGGAAGCAGTCAAACAGACGAAGCAGTCGGACCAGCAGGAGGAGATTGAAAGAAAGACACTTTTCAGACCCAGGATTCACGTCAATGGCATCAATGTCGATTTGGCGGAATGCAAGACGGTTCTAGGCCATGCGAGTCCTGTAGAGCCAGTGGTGGTGATTGCTGATCAGAAGCATCACCGGCTGATTGCCTGCACCCTGCGTGATCCGCGCGCGGTTAAGTTGATCCAGCATTTGCTGCGTAGTGACTTCAAGGAAGTTTTGCTGGATAACGAAACGGCTGCAAAGTTTTCGGTGGGCAGCAGCACCGTTGATTCAATGATCCGCGTGGATTTGCCTGATGAGTTGGCCGGCCCGATTCTTCCCATTGAAGCGGAGTTGGTATTCGAATTGCGGCCAAGACTGGGCGCAGGGTTGCATGTCGCGCTGATGATGCATGAGGATCGTTTCCGGGAATTGCTTGTTCCAGGTCAAAAACCGGATGTGGTTTCATGTTTACTCGAGTCCGGTCCTGTGCGTCTGCAGCGGGATCTCGATGATGAAAAACAGCGAGTCCAGCTCGTTGTTGACAAGTTTGGTTTGCAGGATCTTTCCAGCGATGGTCTTTATCGGTGGGTTGCAGAGACCGATGATATGGCACTGGATCTGTTGGCCAGACTTTACGGCGGGGGCGACGCTACACCACGCATCATTTGGCCTGAAGGTGAATCGCTAAGAGTTCGAGGCGAAATCACTCCCTCGGCACTCAAGGTGCAAATTGATGATGGGCGTGATTGGTTTGGGCTCAGTGGAAGCATTTCGCTTGATGGGCGAGAGGTGCCATTGGAGCAGTTACTGCAGGCAGTCAGGGACAATCGATCGCTGGTGCAAGTGGGCGATCGTGAGTTTGCCCGGATCAGCGAGGCGTTCCGACGCCGTCTGCAGCAATTGGGAGATACAGTCGTTGCCGAACGCGGTAATTTGAAAGTCGCGGATGCTGCGGTACCGGCAGTGCAGGAGTTGATTGGAACAGACGTGCCTCTGGAAGCTACGGCGCGTTGGCATGATTCCCTGCAACGACTGGAGTCACTTGCGGATTGGAGTCCGGAAAAACCAGAAAATCTCGATGCAACGCTGAGAGATTACCAGTTGGATGGCTTTCAGTGGCTCGCTCGGCTCAGTGTTTGGGGTGTCGGCGGCGTACTGGCCGATGACATGGGGCTTGGTAAAACTGTGCAGACGCTTGGTGTGTTGCTTGAACGTGGGAGCGGTGGTCCTGCTTTGGTGGTGGCGCCAACGAGCGTGGGCGACAACTGGGTGAGGGAGACTGAGAAATTTACTCCCGACTTGAGGGCACTGTTGTACCGAGATTCAGATCGCGCTGCTTTGATCGAGTCAGCAGGTGAAAATGATCTTGTGATTGTAAGTTATCAACTGTTGCAACGAGATGCGAAACGTTTTGCTTCACGTGCCTGGCACACCTTGGTGCTTGATGAAGCGCAATTCATCAAGAACTCGCAGACGAAAACCTCGCAGGCAGTAAGGCAGCTGGATGCTGATTGGCGAATTGGACTGTCCGGAACACCATTGGAAAACCACTTGGGGGAACTGTGGAGTTTGTTCCGTACGATCAGCCCGGGTTTGCTCGGTTCTTGGGAAAGATTTCGTACTCGCTTTGCCGATCCGATTGAACGACATAAAGACGATGAGCGACGCCAGTCGCTCGCTCGACTGGTTCGACCATTCATTTTACGCAGAACGAAGGATACCGTGCTCAAGGAGCTACCACCTCGAACAGAAATTACACTGCAAGCTGAGTTGAGCCCTGCCGAACGGAAGCGGTACGAGGATACGCGGCTGGCAGCACTGGCCGAGTTAAGTGGGGCTGGCGAGGATGCACAGCAGGCCGGACAGAAGCGAATACGTACGCTTGCATGGTTGACTCGCTTGAGGCAACTGGCCTGCCATCCGCGTCTGGTCGATGCCGGGTGGGCAAAAAGTTCGGCCAAACTGGATTTGCTGATGTCGTTAGTCAGTGAACTTCGTGAGGGCGATCATCGGGCGCTGATCTTCAGTCAGTTTGTCAAGCATCTTTCCGTGATCCGCGAGAGACTTGATGAGCTGGGGGTCACGTATCAGTACCTTGACGGCTCCACGCCTGCGAAAGAACGCCAGCGGCGAGTTGATGCATTCCAGGCAGGAGAGGGTGATCTGTTCCTGATTTCGCTCAAAGCAGGGGGAACGGGACTCAATTTGACCGGGGCCGACTATGTGATCCACCTTGACCCGTGGTGGAATCCGGCGGTGGAAGACCAAGCGACCGACAGAGCTCACCGAATTGGGCAGGAAAGGCCAGTGACCGTTTATCGGCTCGTTGCCGAAGGTACGATCGAGGAACAGATTCTTGCTCTGCACGCGGATAAACGCGAACTCGTGGCCGGTGTGCTCGATGGGACCGACCGGGCAGCGAAAATGAACACGGATGATTTGATCCAGCTGATCAAAGAGGGGGCGGCTTCCTGAGTTTTGCCCGCCAATTAACGTGTGAAAATAAAAAAGGTGTTCCTTTGACCAGACTTGTCTTGGTCAACGCGGATACTACAAATGTCAGGCAAGACGCACTGGATTACTTCTCTTGTGGTCGCTTGAAACACACGGTACTATAGAAATGTTCACTACTGGAATACCTCTTGGAAAGGGGTCTCCGCACCACAAAGTAGTGGTCTTCACACGTTGGCATATGGAAGGGATGAGAGAATGGCAAAGAAGGCAAAGGCATCGGCAAAGAGCAAGATTGATCCGGGTTTGAAAGCTGTTTTGGATCGCGAGCCGGGTTTGAAGACCACACTGGAGCAGATCGACAAAACCTTCGGTGACGGAGCGATCATGCCCCTGGGAGCATCTCAACACCTTCAGATTGATGGTATTCAGACAGGTAGCCTCAGTCTCGACATGGCGTTGGGAGGGCAAGGGATTCCGCGGGGAAGGATGATCGAAGTCTTTGGGCCGGAGTCCAGCGGAAAGACCACTCTGGCATTGCATATTGGTGCCGAGGCACAGAAGAAGGGTGGGATCGCGGCGATTATCGATGCGGAGCATGCGTTTGACCCGAGTTGGGCCAAGAAGCTTGGGGTCGAACTTGATACTCTGCTGGTAAGCCAGCCCAGCAGCGGAGAAGAGGCGATGCAGATCTGTGAGATGCTGGTCAAGAGTAACGCAGTTGATGTCATCATCGTCGACTCTGTTGCCGCTCTCGTTCCCAAGAAAGAACTTGAGGGTGAGATTGGTGACAGTCACGTTGGATTGCAAGCAAGGTTGATGAGTCAGTCCATGAGAAAGCTGACCGGTGCAATCTCAAAAAGTAAATGTGCGGTAGTTTTTATCAACCAGATCCGAGAGAAAGTGGGGGTCATGTTTGGTAGTCCTGAAACGACTCCCGGTGGACGTGCCCTGAAGTTTTACTGTTCCTGTCGGATCGATGTTCGGCGTATCGGTGCATTGAAAGATGGTGAGGAACAGGTCGGTCAGCGAGTCAAGGCAAAAATAGTGAAGAATAAGGTAGCACCACCTTTCCGCATCGCGGAATTCGACATGATGCACAGCAATGGAATCAGTTATGAAGGTGATTTGCTGGATTTGGGAACCACTCATAAGGTGGTGAACCGTAGTGGTTCATGGTTCAAGTATGGCGAAACTTACTTGGGACAAGGAAAAGAAAAAGCTCGCAACTTCCTGATCGAAAATCCCGATGTTGCCGAGGAAATTAAAGAACTGGTGATGCAGGCAGGAGGCTTTGCGGCTCCCGTGGATGAACTCCAGGCGGCAGAAGAAGCTGAGGCTGCCAAAGGCGAGGAAGTTCCAAACAGCTAGCCAATCGGCCTCGTTATCCGAATTGAGGAGACACGAGTTCAGAATTTTCCACCACAATTGCATTGATCAGCGGCTCTCGTGAGTCGCTGATTTTTTATGCAATTGACCCGTGACACAAGATAAGACCGTCTTGAAGGCAGCCTTTGCACTCGGAGTCGTGACCAACGGACGAGGTAACTGAAGCAGTCGCGGAGTTTATTGGTTCTTCAGCTGTTTTTAACTGTCAGCTGATCGCTCAGTGGTGTGTTGCTCGGTAGCTTGCCGGGCTGCGCTGCTACGCGGGGAAACACCCAGGCTTTGCCCAGTCCAGATGCGGTTCAAGTCAATCACGGTGGCGCTGCCCAGCAATGGGGGGAGCCGGGTAATTGGATGATCTGTGTACCATTGTTGCACAATGGCACACAAACAAGGCATCATTGGATTTAGAGTCGTGTCATTGGAACAAGATTTGAACGAAAAGTGAGGGATGCACGTATCGAAAGAGTTGCAGATCGACCGTCCCCTGCACTGATGGGTTACCATCAGGAGATGGAAACTTATGCAGTTTTGTTCCGGTCATCGGCTTCGGTCTGGTAACAGAGACCGAGATGCAAGAGCTGGCGATTCATTGTCCCTCCGGAGAGCGTCACGTGTTTGTGGGAGTCGCAGCCAGGCTGAGGTGTTTGTTGATTGAGAATCAGGTTCACAGTTAACCCTGGTGGTAAATTCGCCCTCTTGGACCACGTTGTGGGATGTCAGGTGGTAGGAGCAAGAGCATCGAACTGGGGTGCACGCTGTGTTGAGCGTTTTCGAACGGGTCAATACTGTACTTTGGAGACGGGTGAGTTCGCGTGGATTCTTGAGCTAAAGTACTGCTGGCGGTTTCAGGTAAAATCGTTGTAGCCTGATCGGGCGTTTTCTGGTTTGTGAGTCGACATGGTGGAAAGTGTGTTCAGATAGCCCGCTATAATGCTCTTTTGAGGTCTTTTCGATGCGCTTGGAAAAAGCTCGCCCGTACCACTGCAGGATTTTGACAGAAGGCTAATCATGCGCACTGCTGTACTGGACAGGCTCTTACCGCAAAAGTCGATGCTGCCATCGATGCGAGGCCAGACTTTGCTGGTCATGCTGATAGGCTGGTTTTGCCTGCTGATCTCTGCAGGGTGTGACCAGTCAAACGGAACGGTGAGACCGAAGCCAACCGAGTCAAAGGAAAATAGCGAGACGCGAGAAGTCGATTATCTGACTGAGGCCAAGCAACTGCTCGAAGATCGCAACTTCGACGCAGCTGCAGAATCAGTTGGAAAGGCGTTGTTGCTGAATCCCGAGGATCGAGACTCAATATTGGTGGCAAGTGAGATTGAAGCCGCAAGGGGCAGCCTTGAGGTTGCGATCGAGTTG
>JAPOKD010000268.1 GCA_029977825.1 Planctomycetota bacterium
GCCAGCTCCATAACCGTGCGCAATGGATCTCCCATTGTTTCTTCAGCCAAGCGTATTACTGCTGGCCCATTATCGGTCGCTGCCGCGTACGCTGACGGATAACCAATTTCCGAATTTGCAACGATCTGCACATCGCATAAGACTTGTTGTTCTGGCAATCTAGCCGCCACGGCGGCTCGCGCTGTTTCAACTAGCGTTTCAACATTGGTTTGGTCGAGCGCCAATTCATCCAGACTTGTCAATACCTGAGCTTGCCGAACAAAAGGGCGTCCAATTTCATCGATGGTCCTGCGCATCAGCAGTTCGATGTCGACTCGCTGAAAAGTCGTTAGCGGCATTCGAACTTTGCGAAACCCAAACATGGCACCCAGTTAATCATTCATTGGCTGTTCAGGCCTGTGGCAAGCATTGATGCCTTTGGCAAAGCACTCCGGACGGTGCTTCTTCGGGACATCCGGCGGGACATCAGGTCAGGCAACCGTTAAAAAATGACATCGCTTTTGACCGTCCCCAACCCGCCGCACCCGCAATTCTCCGGTAAACAGCCCCAACTGACAAGCGGCAGCATGCAACGCGAACCCGAAGTAGAAGAACTGACATTGCGGGGCATGCAGTTTCAACGTCAACCGTGTACGATACGGCACAGTGGCCGAGACCCCACACGGCATCCCGCCAAAACGAATCCAGGACAAGCAAATCCAACGATTCGCATGGAACAGATGCCGACCACACGTACGCAAAATGATTCCTGAGGTATCCGATTCCTGAGGTTACACGCCCAACACAGGCAAGCAGAGATGAACGGACAAGTATTTCGCGGCTGCATTCCCGCCCTCATGACGCCATGCACCAACGAGCGGACACCCAATTATGACGCCCTGGTCAGCAAAGCCACGGAGCTGACAACATTGGGTATGAATGCAGTCGTGTACTGCGGGTCCATGGGCGACTGGCCACTACTGACAAACGAGCAGAGAATGGAAGGTGTCAGTCGTCTTGTTCAGGCTGGCATCGATGTCATTGTGGGCACGGGAGCACAAAACACCGCCATTGCGGTCGAGCATGCTGCACACGCTCAACAGGTTGGCGCTCATGGGCTGATGCTGATTCCTCGAGTTCTGTCCCGAGGCACATCTCCGACTGCACAACGCAACCACTTTGCTGCAATCCTGGCCGCAGCCCCAGACTTACCTGCAGTCATTTACAACAGCCCCTACTACGGATTCGAAACCAAGGCTGACCTGTTCTTTAATTTGAGAGCGGAGTTCTCAAACCTGGTCGGATTCAAGGAATTTGGCGGGGCCGACGCTTTGAGCTATGCGGGCGAACAAATCACCCATGCCGAAGACGAAATTGTGCTTATGGCGGGAGTCGATACCCAGGTCTACCACGGCTTTGTACATTGCGGAGCAGTCGGCGCGATCACGGGTATTGGAAACTGCCTGCCCCACGAAGTGTTGACCCTGATTCGTTTGTGCCAACTCGCTGCCGACGGTGATCCGGACGCCCGACGCCTGGCACGTGAACTGGAAGAGGCGTTGATCGTCCTATCGACCTATGACGAAGGACCAGACCTTGTACTCTACTACAAGTACCTTCTCGAATTACAAGGCGACGAGGATTACAAACTGCACTTCAACAGCACTGATCAGCTGAGTGACAGCCAGCGGGGTTTTGTGGAAAAACAATTCACCCTGTTTCAGAATTGGTGGAGCCAGTGGCCCGGGAAGTCCTATGCAGAAGATCGCAAGTCTTCCGCAAACTGAGATAGCGGTCCACGATCTGTTTTAGTTGCAACCAATGGCAGATTCTGATGGACTCACGGCACTGTTAGCCGATGTAATCACCCACGTCGTCCAGACACTGCCTAAGGAATCAATCGCAATCCCACATTTGCATATTCGGCGATAGTCTGTCATGTCCAGTGAAATCCATGCAATTGACTCTCACACTGCGGGCGAGCCAACTCGCATTGTGCTCGACGGAGGCCCGCCATTGGGAGATGGGACACTCTCAGAAAGACTGGCGATCTTTCGAAGCAACCATGATGCGTATCGTCGAGCCATTATCACGGAACCTCGAGGCTCAGATGTTCTGGTAGGTGGTCTGCTCTGTGAACCTCATGATCCCAACTGCCAAGCCGGAGTGATCTTCTTTAACAACGTGGGCTTCCTCGGCATGTGTGGACACGGGTTGATCGGCCTGGTGGAAACCTTGCGGGATCAGGGGAAAATCGATGTTGGGCAAATTCATATTGATACACCGGTGGGTAAAGTAGCCGCGACCCTGCATGAGGATGGCGACATTTCCGTATCCAATGTCGAAAGCTACCGGGTCGCCAAGGACATTGAAGTTCATGCAGAAGGCTTCGGACCGGTACGCGGAGATATTGCCTATGGTGGCAACTGGTTTTTCCTGACCAATTCACCACAACACAACGTTACTCGCGGTGAGATCAGCGAACTGACCAAAATGGCCTGTGCCATACGCCGCGCCGTCAACGCAGCAGGATACCCCGAGGTGGATCACGTTGAGATCTTCGGCAAACCGGAAGGGCACGCTGATTCTCGCAACTTTGTGTTGTGCCCCGGGCTCGAGTATGACCGCTCGCCGTGTGGAACCGGCACCAGTGCCAAACTCGCCTGTCTGGCTGCTGATGGAAAACTGGCTCCGCAGCAAAAATGGATACAACAGGGTGTGCTGGGAACTTCGTTTTCATGTGAGTACTCATGGGCAGACGCTGAGCAAACACGCATCAACCCGACCATTCGGGGCAGAGCCTACATCACTGCTGAAACACGGCTGAAGCTAACAACGAACGATCCATTCTGCTGGGGCATCCAGTAGTTTACCGACTGTGAGTGGAGTTCATGTGTCAAAACAAATAGTCATCATTGGAGGCGGAATCATTGGGCTGACATCAGCCTGGTATTGCACTCAAAGGGGCCACCAAGTCACCGTCATCGACAGAAATCCCAAGACGCGTGACGGATGCTCGTTTGGTAATGCAGGAATGATTGTCCCAAGCCACTTTGTGCCATTAGCCGCGCCGGGCATGATCAAACTGGGTCTCAAATGGATGTGGAACCCCGAGTCCCCGTTTTACATTCGGCCGCGGGCATCGTGGGATTTGTTGACATGGCTCTGGCGATTCAGAAACGCATGCAACGCTTCCCATGTCAAGCGTTCCGCGCCCGTACTTCGCGATCTGCACCTTGCAAGCCGTGCCTGCTTTCAAGAACTGTCTTCAGAACTTGAAGATGGTTTCTCGCTGACACCCAACGGCCTGCTGATGCTCTGCAGGAGTGACCAGGCACTCGATGAGGAAGCAGAAACGGCGCAACTGGCCAACAGCCTGAATGTTGAAGCGTGTGTACTCGATGCAAAAGCCACTGCCGAAAAAGATCCCTCAATCGAAATGAATGTTGCCGGCAGCGTTTACTACCCACGCGACTGCCATCTCTCACCTTACAAATTGATGAACGCGCTGCAGTCAGAACTTTCTGTGAGAGGATGTCAATTTTTGTGGGAAACGGATTGCACAAGATTCCACCTACAGGGACGCCAAGCAGTTGCCGTCGAGACTTCGCAAGGGCCAATTGATGCTGATGAATTCATTATCTGCGGTGGCGTATGGTCGTCTCAACTTGGCCAGCAGCTGCAGTTGAAACTGCCAATGCAGGCGGGTAAGGGATATAGCATCACACTGGACCAACCATGCCAACAACCATCGATCTGTTCGATTCTTACTGAGGCGCGCGTCGCGGTGACACCGATGGATTCGTCTTTGCGATTTGGTGGGACCATGGAGATCTCAGGTTTGGACCAGTCCATTTCACAGTCCAGAGTGCGGGGAATCATCAGTTCCATTACCGACTATTTTCCAAAATTCAAACCAGCCGACTTCGAGAAGTGCGAACCGTGGGCAGGTCTTCGTCCCTGCTCACCCGATGGGCTTCCCTACATTGGGCGAAGTGGGACGTGGGAAAATGTTATCGTTTCAACAGGGCATGCGATGATGGGAATCAGTCTCGCTCCCATTACCGGCCGCTGTGTTGCCGAGATCGCCGATGGGGAACAACCCAACGTGACCAACTTTGAACTGCTTTCACCTGACCGCTTCTCTACGTGAGCTGATTCGAAATTCCCGCGACCGCTTGATATGATGTGAGATACTCGGGCTTTTTTCTCCACTGCATTGGATGCCTTACAAATGCCACATGTCGAATTCACTTCCCAGCTTGCCCAACACGTCGATTGCCCGGCGCACCAAACCGTGACAGCATCCACGCTGAATGAGGCACTGGAATTCCTGTTCAGCCAGTTTCCAGCTTTAAGAGACTATGTCCTGCACGCGGACGGGACTTTGCAGCAGCACGTCGCGATTTTCATCGACGGACAGATGCTTCCTCACGGCGAGTCGCTTGACCTGGCAGTCGACGAGGCGAGCCAGATCTTCGTCATGCAGGCATTAGCAGGCGGATAGCCAAAGCCAGATCCGCAACACTGGGATTGCCCGCGAAACTGGGATTGCCCGCAAAGCGCCAAACGCGAGAACTGGCGAAGTTAAACCCCAGTCGCTGCTACCAGCCAAACCGACATGCGAGGTGACTTCACCTCATCTTGATATCAGCGAATGCTCTCACTTGCTCGGTGACCGCCTTTTCGGTGGGTAAACGCTCCATGGAACTTGCGCCATAAAAGCCATCTACGCCTTTTACACGCTCAAGCACATAGGCTGCATCTTCCGGCATGGCGATTGGCCCACCGTGACACAGGACAATCACATTATCACGGACTGCGCGAGCAGCCTCGGCAATGGCGTTGACCCGAACCACCGCGGTATCAAGATCCATAGCTGTCTTCGCACCAATGGTTCCACTGGTCGTCAGGCCCATATGTGCCACGATGATGTCCGCTCCTGCCGCAGTCAATTCAGCCGCTTGCTCTGCATCGAACGCATAGGGTGTGGTCAACAAATCCAGTTCCCGAGCCGCCCCGATACACTCCACCTCCATGGCGAACCCCATCCCTGTCTCTTCAAGATTTTCCCGGAACACACCATCAATCAGGCCAACAGTGGGAAAGTTCTGAATGCCTGCGAATCCCATGTCCTTCAATTCTCGCAGAAATTTGTCTCTAAGCAGGAATGGATCAGTCGCACAAACGCCTGCTAGCACAGGCGTATGATTTACAGCAGTGAGTACCTCCGACGCCATTTCTTTAACAATCTCATTGGCGTTCCCATACGGCATCAATCCCGCCAGCGAACCTCGACCCGCCATACGAAAACGCCCGGAATTGTAAATGACAATTAAATCAATCCCGCCAGCCTCTTCGCACTTGGCGGTAATACCCGTGCCTGCCCCGCCGCCCACAATGATCTGGCCTTGGGCTATTTTGTTCCTGAGTTTTTCCAGAATTATTTGCCGCGTCTGCATTGCCATGATGGCGATCCTCTGTTTTCAGTTCGATTGACTCTGGATTCCATCAGCGACTTGCCAAGGTGTTGAAATGCTGCACAACAACGTCTGCAAATTCCTGATCATTGATATGTTGATTGACACGCACAACGCGACATGCATCACATCCCTGCAATTGGGTTTCCAGTTCCTGAAACAAAATAGCGTTCGTTTCCGGATCATGGAACGGTTGCCCGGGTGCATCCAAGGCAGACAAACCCAATTCCGGAATCATGACGTAAATGGGAGCGACTGCATGTTTAATTCTGTCAGCGATCCAACGTGCGATCAGCCGATTCTCGTTTGCACTGGTCCGCATCAAGGTCACTTGGGCGTTATGCACGTGGAGTAAACGATCGGAGAACTGCTTGGGTACGGTTTCCTGGGCCCCAAAATTAACCATATCCAGGGCACCGAGGCTAAGAACTACCGGAAGCCTGCTTTCCACCAACTTTTTGAATCGTTGACTCCCTGCAGGAAACACGCCTCCTACAACTTCGTCGGCGACCTCCGTGGTTGTAATGTCCAGCACCCCTTTCAGCATGCGCGACTCAACCAGCAGTTCCATGGCTCGTCCACCTGTCCCCGTTGCATGAAAAACGAGGCACTGGTGGCCTGCCCTCTCAAGTTGCTCACGCACAGCATCAACGCAAGGCGTAGTCACGCCAAACATCGTCATTCCCAACGTTTCCTCACCGGGCACCGCATCCACACTGTACCTGACCATACCGGCCATGGCGTGTGCTGCGTTACCGAGAACCTTTCGTGAAACGACGTTAAGCCCAGCAACGTCGACCACGGAGTACATCATCGTTATATCACTGCAATCGACGTAGGGCGACGTGTTGCCACTCGCAACCGTCGATACCATTACTTTGGGAACTCCAATAGCAAGTGCCCGCATCGCGGGCGTAATCAGTGCGGTTCCGCCGCTGCCACCAATACCGATCACACCTGCAACCAGCCCCGCATCAGCCCTAGCCAACAGATAAGCTTTTAAAGACTCTCCCATCGAAGTCACCGCCGCGGCTCGATCTTCGCCCGCGACTTTTGTTGCTTCACCTCGAACTTCGTCGCTCGTCACATCTGGCTTTCCCTTTGGCAGACCAGCTGTACCAACATCCACCACCTTCACCTGAACTCCGGCAGTACGCAGACAATCGGCCACGTAGTTCAATTCGACACCTTTTGTGTCCATTGTCGCGATCGCGTAGACAAATCTGCTGCTCATCTTGAGTCCCCTACACCCCGAAACATAACCTCAGCTTGCCACTATTTTGCCCAGAGAAGCCACAGCCGTCCGGCAAAATCTGCCCAAATGTACTGACTGAACATTTCTCGTGCGCATAAAAAAGATCTCAAAGCATTCAGAAATGCTGAACCAATAAATTACCGATGAAGACTTTCCCTCAATCGGCCCAAAAAATGCAAAAAGGTATCAAGTCCGCTTCATACCATAAAAAATTGAAGATAAGACATCGCAAAAGTCTCCGTTCCCATGTCAGCGTGCTCACCAACGAGCGAGCCCCAAAGCAACGGCGTCGGTCGAACGACAATGCATCAGGACGACGTGCAATTACACGCCTGAATGGAAAAATCTCATGTTGAACCCGCTGAATGGACGATTTCCGCAAAAAGACCACGTTTTCCTGCATGACGCGATATGGTAACCCAGCCCATGAGCAACATTAATCTTCGCCCCGCGCTTGCATCGATGGAAAACGACCGGGACATTCTGTACGCGGTGGTGGCTGCGTTCATCGAAGAAGTCCCTGCGCTCATGAACCAACTTGACCAAGCCCTTGCTGCGAGCGACAAAGCCGCTGCCGAGCGTGCCTCGCATACGCTCAAGGGTAACTTCCGCATTCTGCAACTACACAATCAGCAAACAGTGTGGGCGA
>JAPOKD010000858.1 GCA_029977825.1 Planctomycetota bacterium
CGATCTACGGAAAGTATTTCACTAATTAACTGGCTGACATATTTCGCGCCGGTAGCCAGATCCACATGGGAATCAAGTGTTGTCAACAACTCAACAAGTGTGGCCAGCGTCCGCAACCCAAGATCAGATTGCGAAAGCCGCTTTTGGAACTCAGAATCATCAACAGCATGGCTGCGATTAACTGCTGTTCCCTGTTTCTGTTGGGTGATTCGTTCTGGGTCAAGCATCCCCGGATCTCCTGAAGAAACACATATCAGCGAGCCCTTCGTGTTTCGTCAATTCGACTCGCAATTTTTTTGTTCGTCTGCTTCCTCAGGTCCCAACGACAAACCAATCCGCTCCGGATTTTTCCCTCAGCGTTTGGGATACGCACAGTAACGCTGACAGTACCACTTTTTGCATCCGCTACCACTGACACATGCTCGATCACGCCATTCCGTGACTCACGATCATTACCCACACTCAATCGCAAGACGTGTCCAGAACGTAATGATTGTGCGGCATCAACAGGTACAGAAAAAATTGCCTTCAGTGTTTTGATCTGGACAAGATGTAAAACAACGGGATCTGTTGGAGAAACCTGCTCTCCTATCTCTTTGTCGACGCGAAGAACAATCCCGTCAAATGGCGCCCGGATTCGTCTCTGGTCGATTTGCGTCTGAACACGGGCATGTTCGAGCGCACGAATATTGAGTTCTTCGCGCACATTTTCGAGGCGAGCCTTGGCCTGCATGTAATCACTTTGGGAACGTTCCAATTCCCGCTCGGTCGCATTGCCATTCTCACGCAGCTCCCGATAGCTTTCCAACAGTCGCAAACAGACCGCTGCTTCATTTTCCGCGATCTTCAAAGCCGCCTTGGCCCGCATGGCGGCGTCAGCCACCTTCAGTGAGGCGTGCAGGACATCATCATTCAACCACGCTAATGTCTGCCCAAGCTGAACCCGACTTCCATCTCTGACCACAATTTGTTCAAGGACACCGGTTTCAGTTGTTGACAGCGCTGCTGCACGATAGGGCTCGACAAAGGTTTCAATTTCCTGCGCAACCGCACTCCCCGCGCACAACAGGGCAAATGTCATCGATGTGATTTGCAGTTTAATGATATCCATCATGAATTCCATACAGATGAAGCTGGCATAAATTCAACCGACCAGACTGAAACATCGACCGGGTACTTTGTTGTCCCTGATCAGGCTTTGGGCATCTCTGTCTGCCTGCAACATTCGCCATCGCAACGATGCTGCCACTCGCTCCTGTTTCTTTTGGGCACTTTCCAAATGCGCCTGAATCGAATCGCGAGTTGCGCCGCCTGACACTGCCAAACGTTGAATGGCGCGTCCAATCCAAGGTGAAACTGACGATGGCAAGGGGTCATCTGAAGCGACAAAAATGCGAAAACTTCCGGGGTCCCCACAACGTGCACATCTGCCAATCAATTGGCGGTCAACGCGGGCAAAAGAATGCATCTGTGTGACGATCACATGCAGCCCCCCATCAGCGGCCAATTGTGGTTCCAATTGAATGTCCGTACCCCGACCGGCCATGTTCGTAGCCACTGTCACGGCACCACACTGCCCAGCATCAGCAATGATCTCGGCCTCCTGCGCATCCTGAACTCCATTGAGCACCCGATGCGTGATTCCGCTCGCCGCCAACAACTTTGAGATTGCATGACTCTCAGCAATGCTGGGTGTACCGATCAGGACTGCCCGGCGACGATCAACGTAATTTCGCGTCTCTGCAACAATCGCTTGTTGTTTCTGCTCTTGGTTCTCTGAGTAATGGGTCTCCCTATGCTCTCTTCTAGATGGCAAACGGTTCGGGATCTTCAGCACCGGAGTACCATAATTTTTCGCCAGTTCTTTTTCGCATCCTGAGGTAGTACCTGTGATACCGCAAATCTGTCTGTATTTTCGGAAGAATCGCTGACGAGTGATTCGAGCAAGCGGCCGGGATTCGCAACTGATCTGCAGTCGTTCCTTCGCTTCGACGGCCTGATGCAATCCATCGGACCATGTTCGACTTTCGAAAATCCTCCCGGTGGAAGCATCGACAATCTGAACTTTCCCATCAACGATGACATAATGCCTGTCGCGTTGATAACAATGCTCTGCTTTTAACGCCAGCAGGACATATTCATGCCAAGGTCGCACGATCCCCGGAAACATTGCGTATGTTGTATCGCGATAAACGGTCTGAAATCCTCGCGGCGTCAGCTCAACATGATTCTGTTTCCTCGTTATGAAATCGACGTCCGCTACCAACTCACTGATCATGGTGCGTGCGGCAACATGAGCCGTGGCATCCTGGGATTCTACAGCGGATTGGGACTCGCTGAGAATCAATGGTGAAACGGCGTCATCGATGAGTACATGATCAGCCTCATCAATGATGGCAGTATGCAGCCCTCTTTGCAGCAGTTCTTTTTCGATGCCACCTCCGAGGGCCCGACGGTAGACATTCCCAGCCGTGCTTACGTCATCCATTCTTCCAAGCGTCAACTGGTCAGTAAGGTAGTCGAACCCAAAAGTATGGGCTGGTCCGTAAGTCAGGTCAGCCTCATAAGCGATTCTCTTAGCGGCAATATTGCCATCTTCAGAAAGTAACCCTGTCGAGAGATTCAGTGAAGCAAAAACAGGTCGCAAAAGACAACAGTCACGCTCTGCCAAATAATGATTAGGCGTCACAACATGGACAGCAGATCCAGACAAGGCGTGATAGCAAACAGGGATTGCAAGTGCCAAAGTCTTACCTTCGCCAGTATGCATTTCGACAGTCGCACCCATGGACACTGCTGCGCCTGCCATCAACTGCTCATCAAACAACTCGTATCCAAGAACACGGTGTATGGCCTCGCAGACACTGCCGGCTACCAATGCCAGTCGCATGTCATCTTCATGCAGTGATTTGACCTGGGAAAACTGGCGTAATTTTTGAGCGTGACTCTGAAAACTGCTAGTACTCAAGCCGCGCAGACTCGC
>JAPOKD010000900.1 GCA_029977825.1 Planctomycetota bacterium
GTTCAATAAACGGCTTGTGATCCTGACTGTAAGTACCGTAGCGTTGCTTTCTGCCGGCCTTACCTCGCTGGTCAATAAAAAAGCGTGCCGTGTTGAGGTAACGTCTTTCTCCTGTAACATCAAACAGACGAAATAAAGCCATTTCAATTTCCTGATGCCCTGGTGCATCACTGCGGCCATCGGGACCGAATGTGTCGCATATCAAGTTGGCAAAACGGATCGCCACATCCAGCAGCTTTCGTTTTCCCGTTGCCTGCTTGTAAGCAATCGCAGCTTCGATGAGGTGCCCCGCGCAATACAACTCATGCATACTGCCCACGTTCGACCAGCGGGCTTCGGGGCGTCGCTTGGGTAACGAATAAAAAGTGAACAGATAGCCGTCTTCCCATTGGGCAGCAGCGATCAGATCGATGACTCCATCAGTGTATGCTTCCAAATCCGAATCAGAATGATTCTGCAATGAATTGGCCGTACCTTCGATAATTTTATAAACATCAGAATCGTTAAAAAACGTGCCTGTGAATCCACCCTTCATTTTGCCCGCTGCCTTGGCAAAGTTATCCAACCGGCACGAGGCTTCGCCGTTGGCTTTCGTTGAAGATTCGCAGCGTCCCCAAACATGCGGCAAACTGGAGGTGCGATTGACATCCATTCGTTCCCGCCACAAGCCGCCGGTGACTGTCACCTGATCGAAAGGAACAGGCTCCACAAATCTTTCCGGGTCAACATAAAGCGGCCAAACCGCATCCTGAACATACTTCGTCGCGTTGCTCGCATTCGCCGAGTTGCCGGTAGAGTTCGCGGTCAACTGGTACTCAACGGAAAGATCATCCACCAGTAACTTGCCAGATCCATCTACACCAATCTCCAGACTTGTAATCTGATCCAACCGCAAGGCAGGATTGGCTCTCAACAACCACTGCAAATCAACATCCCACCTGACCCAATTTCCATTCAGTTCAGCCAAGTCCCCGGTGTAGTCAATTTCGGCCCGCTGCTTTCCCCAATCACCATCCTCCAATGCCAACCAGACTTTAGACAATCGGGTTGCATCTGTGGCTTGTAGATAAACGCGCAAAGACCGGAAGTTGTAGGTTGAACTGAGCCAATCTTGTGGTTGTGAAAAGCGAAATTTCATAGCGACCTGCCCACCATCCGCCACGGCCATAGCGACCGAATTACCACCGCCACTACCACGCCCCTTTTCCAAGGTGGTGATGCCATCCCCATTAACTTTCCATTTCGAGACCAGATCTTCCGACGAGGTCAGCGAGTCAAAATTCTCAAGACCGCGATCGTAAACGGTAAAGCTCAAAACTTCCCCGACATGGATTTCATCGCCAGCAATGGCATCGACGCGCCAGCAGTAGACATGTCCATCATTGAGTCCCTCGACGACATGCTGCAACACCTCCTTGGAAAATCTCCCCTGATAGACTCCTTTGCCAGAGACAGGGCTGGCACTTCTGACATCTTCGCGCGAAGAACCAAAGTAGAGATCGTGGTGCGTCGCCCCGTGCCCGGGAATCCACTGCAAGGCAACGCTCGGTGGCAAACCGACGGTTTTATTTCCGGGGCCCACCAGACGGGCTTGTTTGACTGGCTGGCTCACTTCCAGCGAAAAGTCATCAAAGCTGACTTGCCCTTGTTTGTCGCTGTAAGTCGCCTGAAACAAACCAACCTGTAGCGGCACATTGACCAGGTCGCTCCGTTGAAATGGAGAACCATTCAGCTCCTGCCATACTTTGCCCTCTTTGCTGTGCCTGAGAAAGAAGAGATTACCCTTGCGTTCCATCTGCAAAAAACGGTCTGCATTTCTCCCCTGTCCATTGCTCCCTTTTTCTGCCCGACGACCATCATCTGCCATACGCGCGTATATCCCTCCATAAATTGGGAAGTAGTCCACGCTGATCCAGTCTTCTCCCTGCCCCGCATCGGAATCATTCGCGACGCGTGCCATGATGCCACCATTATTGAAGGACAGTGACTCGTATCCCGCGATTCGAACGGTCGCTTTGAAATCCGTCTTGACCGTCTTGAAAAGCAGTGGGCCAAGTGGGTTCCAGCCCTCTTGATAACGCCCATTGGTCGAGCGCAGATGCAGTACCCCATCAGCAATCTCAATCCGATCAGCCGTCTCATTTTTAGCCGCCCCCAGAAACCCGTCCCATGCTGTTCCTGACGTACCCTTGGCCAAAAAATCATGATCGCGTTCAAAACGCTCCTCAAGCATCGTGCTCTGCGCTAATGCCACCCTATCACCAGACTGACCAGACAAAACCACCACGAACAGACAACAAAGAAAAAATGACTGACTTCGACGCAAAGCTGACATGTTGATCCGCATATTCTAGGGCAAACAAAATATTCTCGGTCGCGGTGAATCGCTGATGGTTTACGCGGACGCAACCGCTTCAACCGAGCGACCAATAATATAGGCGAAGTCTCGACGACTGGAGTTGCCCAGAGCCGTCCTGTGTTCCAGCAGTGACGGGTTTACGCCTGTTCAAGCAGCAGGAATAACCTGGCAACCACTCAGCTTACCGACTTTTCGGGCTTAGAGGTCTTTAGAAAAGACACGATAAGTCTTGTCGTGTTGACACCCTGCCGATTCGAGGATTCCCCGCATGGGCGAGTTCGTCTCAAGAATCCACGACATTTCGCAGTATTTGGCACCGACCGGCATGTGCTCTTTTCGCAGCGTATCGATCAATGCAAGAGCAACAGCGGCTCCCAAGCGTTTTCGCTGAAACTTCTTTCGCACTCCCATCAA
>JAPOKD010000558.1 GCA_029977825.1 Planctomycetota bacterium
AACCGAGCAAACGTAGTCGTGTCTGGAAAAGGCTTGTAGCCCAGGCGCTTCGCACCTTCACTGGTTGGGCCGTGCTCTTTCATCAATTGCCGGAAGTGCTCAACGTATTGCTTTGCAGCTGCAGGCATGACCTTTGGTGCGTCAGTGATTCCCTCAAACGCTTTGTGCCAACGCTGCAAAACCTTCTGAAACCCTGCCGGGTCGTGCAGGCTGTGGTTCGCATCCCGCAAGATCTGCCACGCGTTCCGTATACCTCTGGTCAATTCCTCATTGTTCCCTGTTTTCATTACCCTGTTCCTTTGTCAGCTAAGAATTCATCGAATCCCGAACCTGATGACGTTGATTCGGGTTCGTTTCTGACTTCCTGTTCTTGCGCCATTTCAAAGTACAGCGCAAACTTACTGGCCCGATGCAACGTGTCCGGGCGCACATAGCCCTGTTCTCGAAGGTATTGCGCTCTGGTATGCCGGCTGGTCAACGCCCATTTCCAGACGAGCACGATTGCTTCCTCGCCATGTTCTGCAACGCGCGCCTTCAGGATCTTTCGTCGCCCTTTGGTCAGGTTCAGGCGCTTGCATCCTGGAAGGTGCTTGCCGCGAAGCGTTTCCACCCGCTTCCAAACTTCAGACACATTAATGCCGGAAGCCGGTGACGGCTCCGTAGTTAATTGTTCTTGTAATTGTTCTGTTTTTGTATCTGTAGCAATACGCGCGCGCATGAAGGTTTCTGACCCGTTTGTCAACTCGTTCGAAGCGTCCCCGTAACCCCCTGGAATCATTACGAGTGACCGTCCGATTTCTTGCGAATTTCGTCCGATTTCTTGCGAATTGGTTTCGGATTCAGGTGCGACAATTGGCATTCCCTCAAATCTCGCACGCCATTCTTTCAGGTCTTGCTGAACCCTATTTGTCATCTGTCGCGCGAAGTATTTCGACCAGCCAAGGTGCTCCGCCAGCCTTGAGACAGACCACCGGCCACCATCTCTGAGCGTGGACCACAACACGCAATAGCCAACGAGTGCAGGTGCTGGGTTTTCTCTCGTGTACCGTTGGCGGTCAGCGTCTCTGATTAAATCGTCGGGGGCCGGCAACCATCTCATTCGCGCACCAAGCTGTTAAAGTCGGCCAGCGTCATCATGATGACCGGCTCGCATCTGTCAACCTTCGCAACCACTGCCGGGATGGCAGTATCAGGACTATTTTCCTGTGCCTGTGTCAGTGCCTTCATCCATGGAATGCGCGCACCGGCTTTGCACTCGACTGCCAGCCGTTGGCGCTCTGGCGGTACCAACACAACTGCAGAATCAAGTGACGGTTTGGGCTTCAGGTAAACCATCACGTCTGGCTGACATGAGCCGCTGCCAGCCTGAAGTGGTGCCATGCGTTGTGCATTGTGCCCAGCGTCCCGAAACCAACGAACCACAGCCCGTTCCCAGTTTGCGCCTTTTCGCCTTTGCATTGCACCCATCATTTCCCCCCGATGAACGATGCAGGCGGCACCGCATTTTTGGTCTTCTGAGCAATCAAGTGCGCCCGTTCCAAAGACGGCTTGCGGTGCCCGTAGACATAGTTCACAACCGTGTTCAATGGAATGCCAAGGTGTTTTGCAAGATCCGCATTGGTCAACCCTTTCAGGTCTCGCCATTCTTTCAAAGTCATCGTCGTTTTCATTTCAAACCCCGTTCAATGTGCTCAAAGCACTATATCAATTCCTTAAAGTAAAGTTTCGTGGAAGGTGAGCCAAATCGGTCAGATTCGACCCGTTCGTCAAGATTTCCACCCCAGCATGTGCGGTAGAATTCGCAATAGCAGCAACGCCAGGACAGGGCACCGGAGCCGCGCTTCTGTTCGCCTTTGGTGTAGCCCTTTCCGCTGCGCTTGTAGTATTCGGGCTGCGATGGCTTCAGTTCTTCGTTGCCTGCTGTGATTCTCGGAACGTCCCTGGCATGCTCACCCATGACCACACGCCCCAGATGCTCCCGCAGCATGCTCATGAATTGGGGATCACGTTCAATCCACCATGACATGAATGCGCCCGAATCCTTGCAGAGCATCAAAACGCTCAGCCACTGCAATCCTGTCGCTTCCATGTAGGACTGCGCTTGCCACCACTGACCATCAACGGGCGTCCATGCGTCCCCACCATTCTTGATGGCCTGTTCTACTTTTGTATATCCATAGCTGGATGTGCTTTTGACCTCGACAACCGCAACCGGTTTTCCGTCTTTGGTCAGGATGCCATCAGGGTGCCCATTGATAGTGACTGGCATCCGAAGACCATCAAGCCGAACAGTCAGCGACACGTTGTGCTGCCCGGTCACCTGTCGCAATCCTGCAACCTTCCACCCATCCGGCCCATGCCCCTGTGCCATTCCATCATCCAGACCCGTCAACAAAAGCGATTCGGTGATGTCACCCATGGCAAAGGTCGCCACCGTCCGCCCGGTCATTTTTCGCCCGTTCTGCGGCTCTCCAAGCAGGCGGTAGGCCAATTGCCGTGCACATCCCCCAATGCTGGACATGCGAAGGGCCTGATAACCTCCAGGGGCTGAATCCTTCTTCGTCAGCTGCCTAACAATCGGGCGTCCCAACCGAGTGGCCACCTCGTCCTCGGTTTCATTCAGAAAAGGTGCCGGGTTTTCAAACCTGCGCCGCACAATCGCTGCCAAATCTGGCAGTCCTTTACGTTGAATCCTCATCGTTGTTCCCTGTTGTTGTTTTCTGTTCATTTCGGCTCGCACAATACGCACAATACGCAAAAACCCATCATGAATCACCGCCGTCATAGATCCAGCCGTTCATTTTGGTGATCAGATTCCAAAGATCCGTGTGGTTCAGGTCAAGCACCTTTGCCAATTTCTGGCATGTATCCATGTCGAAATTGCCCTTGTTTCTTCCGCTTTCAACCTGCTGACACCAAGTGCGTTCTTTGCCGATCATGCGGCTCAATTGGCTTCCATTCAGATGCGCATTGTATCTCCACAATGGAAGCTGGTCTTTGATGTGTCGGCTCATGTCGACAACGTTGGATGGTGAATCGATTGTCATCGCATTCGCTTTCTGTATGACCTGCATTTCTTGCACATCCACATCAGTGCCCTGCATTTCTGTCACAATTTCATGCACCGCCCAATTGTCTGGGGTGCTCAGTCCTGGTCCATCTGGCTGTCCATCGTCAATGACGACAATGCCAGTGATCGTCACTTGAAAAACGCGTCGCATGTTGTTCCCTGTTGCTTGAGGTTTCGCCCTGCCATGGGCTCGTCAGTGCACCGGCATCAGATGCAGACCCCGAAGGGTCACCCCTAAAAGGGGATGTCGTCGCTGTGATAGCGACCGAACACCGTTTCTTCGTCGTGCGAATTGCTGGTTTGTGCTTGCTTGCGGCTCGGCAACACCAAATCGTCAAGGATGATGACAGTTTTGCGGCGTTTTTCACCGTTTTTGTTGTGCCATTCTTCCTGCGTCAATCGGCCAAATACCGTCACCTGCATGCCTTTCTTGAGAAATTTGGCACATAGCTCGGCTCGACCTTCCCATGCTATGATGTTGTGCCAGGTGGTTTTGTCTTCATTTCCACGGCGGTTACTTGTTGCGAGACTGAATGAAACGAAAGATTTTCCGCTGTTCGTTTGGTCGAGTTTGGGGTCAGCGCCGACATGGCCGACGATGAATGCTCTGGCAATTGTGCCCATGGTTTTCACCCTGTTTGTTTGATTGTTCTGGGGCTTTGGTGGTGCCGCCACCCGCACCCCTACGGGTGACGGCTTTCTCTCTTCACCCAGCAGCGCCGGGTTCCGATTGAATCAATTCAGGAATCTTGTCGTCCAACAAAAGCCGGATGCATTTTTCGCGTCGTTCCGCACCCCATGTGCTGGGTTTGCCCATTCCTTTGCCGATGGCCCAATCACGCAATTTGTCGTAATCAAGGCCAATGTCGCGCAGTTTGGCACAGAAACGCACTCGGTCGTTTTCCCATTCGGGGTCATGCTCAGCTTTGGAAGCGTCTTGTAGCTTGGCAGGTGCACCGGGTGCAGGTTCCCCTTTCGGATACGAATGCCGACCGTTCGACGGGCTTTCCTGTTCCCTGGATGATTGTTCGTCGGGGTCGTCACCGGTTTCAATGCAGAAAGTCTGCCGAAGTGCATATTTGTACGCAGCCGTCATCGCTTTTGACGTGGCTTTGTCTCCAACATCAAGCCCACAGCCTGGCACCTGAACATCGACGAATGTGCCAGTCGGCGCATGAACGAAGCGGTAGGTTACCAACACATCACATCGAAATTGCATCGCACCGCGTTTTGTCGGCGCATGCTCGCTGATGATGCTTTCAGTTTTCACCGGAGTCGGCCCATAGATTCCCGCATCTACCAAAGCCGGACGAATTGCCCGAATCAAGTCCGATTCACCGGCGAAAGTGTATCGTTCGCCG
>JAPOKD010000274.1 GCA_029977825.1 Planctomycetota bacterium
ATCCACCCACTGTGGAGCGTGGCCACGCCCCTGTCCCAGACGGATCGCAACGTGAATGTTCCTGAAGGCTCTTTCTCAATCTGGACAATCTCGTGACCGAGCATTTCCGTGACACCCAGATTGACAGCTTGCTGAAATAGGAACTGATCGACTTCCTCGCGATACCAATGAGTATCAGCCACATTATTGTTCGCACTGGCTGCCACCAGCAGACTGCTCTGCCCCAGAAATTGCTCGGAAAAAAACTGATGTCGGTGGTGTTGGTAGTAACTGAACCCGCGTTTTCGCCCGCAAGCAATCTCTGGAAATTGGCTCTGCCAAGTGCTCCATGTGGACAGTGCTTCCAGGTAGGGAAGTTGGTGATTTTTGCCTAGACGCCGCAGGATCATATCAGCAAGCGGTGTCGAGGACTCACCGATCGCGAAACGAGGGTGGCGTGTGCTGTCGATCAACGCCACACGCAGGCCCGACTTTACCAGTGCAGCCGCCAGGATTGATCCCGCAAAACCTGCTCCGATGATCGCAACGTCAACCTTGTTTTTCATGAGCTTCCATCGATTTGGTCAGGTTGATGGCGGGACTGAGGTTCAGTAGTTGTATCATTCATGCATGCTGGCTCAGGTTGCTTTGCCGAAGGCGTGAGTACCCGGTGTCATTCACGGGAACATCCCACAAATCCAATGTGACAACCGCTTGGCCGTCAGAATCCTGCAACAGTTTTTCGTGTATCTCAGCGAGTAAAGGCGTCGAAAAATCTGGCAGTTGGTTGGCTCTGCCTCCCCAACCGTGACCGCTGCGAGCAGGGATGATGCTGACATGCCTTGCCCCACAGGCGATCGCGTGGCGGAGAGATAACCGTGTCCAACGAACTGATTCAACCACATCGATTCCAGGGACACCAAGAATGAGAAACACCCGCAGGTCAACACCAAAGCGATTTATCTCGCTGGCGTAGCGGCTAAAGTCATCACGGGACATCTGTTTTCCCAGACGTTCAAGCCACCGTGGTTGAACCGTTTCAAGTCCAACTGCAATTTCGAATTTGCAGGTGATGAGCTCCAGGAATTTCTGGAGCCTGTTTTTTCCGAATTGAGGGTGGTTTTCGACGATCACGCGATCAAAGCGATTGCAACGAGCAGCGATTTCACGGTAATCCGCTGGCGGGATGCTCCGCGGGTCAAAGAAGTTGCCACTGTTGTAGAGTTTCAACCAGCTGGCTTGGGAATCCTTAACCGCTAAATCAATTTGGCGTGCGATGGCTCCTGATGGTGTTGCTCCGGGCAGTGTATTCAGATGCAGGTCGCACATGTTACAGCCAACGGGGCACTGTGACGCAGTCAGAAACACGGTCGTCGTGCTGACTTCGTTTCCCCGGCCATCTGGTTCTGGTTCGTGCAGGACCAGATAGGGTGCTTCGGCGGAAAGTTGCTCGCGATTCATGGGTTTGGCACATCTCGTCGTATGGCGACCAGTTGGATTGACTACGATCGCTGCAACTTTGAAATGGAATCACTCCGACAAACCGAGACGTGCCTTGAGGCGTGTGAGCATGGCTACGGTCGCGAGCCCCACGATCATCAGGCTGAAAATCATGTAGCCAAAGAATATTTTCAGGTTGCCAACGTTTGCTGGTTTTTCATCGAATTCCCGTTTAAGAAATTCGTCCAGAGGAATGGCAAAAAGTGCTGCGAACGGACTTGAGATGCCGGTCCATTCCATGGTGGCGATGCTGTCAGGGCTGAAGTTCAGGATTTGCATCACAGCCACTGCAGCAGGCGGACCCACATAAAGCAGCAACAGGATCGTGTACGTCGTTAGTAGGGCGATCGATGTCTTTTCAGTGAAGAGTGAACTGGCTAAGGCCACAGTTGCATTAACCAAACAAACCAGAGCGACGACAGCGAACATCGCAATGACCGCCTCCCAGTTGCTCCAGAAAGTCATATTCAAGGCGGTTCCCAGCAGGAGCGGCCACAGCAGAAAAGACGTCAGGACGGCAGAGATGCGGAATCCAACGATGAATTTCCCCCACAGGATTTGCCATGGCGTCAAGGTGGTTGTTAAAAGCAGGTCCAGCGTTTGACGTTCCCGCTCACTGGTCATGCTGCCGGCCAGGAAAACCGGGCCGACCAGCATGCTGAATACCACAACATAAACGGAGAACCACGCACATCTTTCAATCTGCCAAAAAAGGAAAATGCCCATCAGGGGAATCGCCAGCAGCATGCTGATCTGAATCACCAACCGCAACATCAAGGTGCCTTGGCTGAAGATTTCACTGTGGATTTCTTTGTCATAAACCGGATTGGTCCCGTCTGGCATGAGTTGCCGTTTCTTCGGTGGAGCAAACAGCCGATCAGGAAATTGATCAGGTTGAATCACAAGACCAACAGCCTCTTCAGCTTCTTTTTCCAAATCAATGACCTCCTTTCCCTCACTTCCAACATCAGGTGGATACAGCATCCGACCGGCGGCAGCAGAGCACATCAGAATGGTTGCTGTTAAAGCGATCGCAGGGAAAACAAGAAAAGCAATTTGCAATCTCAACTCACCCGTGTTGGCGAATGTTGTCCAGGCAGTGACAGCCCCAATCACCAACGGCAAAATGATCAGGTAGCTGACGACCAGAGAACTGCTGGTGCGAGAAAAGTAGCTGCTGCAGAAAACACCAATGGACCCAAACAGAATCACTGAAACGATCAACCCGGTATACGCTGCCAATACCTCGTATACGCTGACTCCACCCAGTGGCAGGCAGAGAACGATGATCGGCAGGGATGCCATGATCAACATTCCCAGATGGGTTAACGAAGCTACCATCTTTCCCAGTACGATCGCTCCAGGACGTAATGGACTAGCCAATAGCATCTCGTAGGTGAGGCGTTCTTTTTCACCAGTGATGGCGCCAGCAGCAAAACTGGGGGCCATCAAAGAGGCGATCACGTACTGTCCCAGAAAGAACAGGTCGACCAGCTGCTTGGCGGACTGCGGATTCGTGGTCAGGTCCAGCACGGTGTCAGTTGGCCATGCAAGCAGAACAACTCCCGACAGCAGCAGTTGATAGGCCGCGAGCAAAACGAATGCACGGTTCGTTCGCAGGTTGACCAGCAACTCGCGTTGCAGCACCGGATTCTCAAAGACGTACATGAAATTGCCGTTTGACTAGGATTTGACTTCGCGGGTGTTGTCCAAAATGGGTGACTTCGATTTTTCACCGGCTTCTTCGTGCACATACTGTGGTACCGCATAGCCGGGTAGGACAGTTCGAAGGCTCTCGATGATTCTGAGACCGGCCTCGACCGGGACCTCAAAATGACTCGCTCCACGCACGCGATCCAGTTGGTGCAGGTAGTATGGCTGAATTCGATGGTTGACCAGGCGGCGACAAAGCTCTGCCAGAATTTCGGATTCATCATTCACGCCACGCAATAAAACTGCCTGATTCAAAACAGGGATACCAGAGTCGATCAGGTGAGTTGTGCGCAACAAGACGCTCTCTGAAAGTTCTTGCGGGTGATTGGCGTGGATGACCATCCAGACGGACAGGCGACTTGAGGATAACCGTTTTACGAGTTCCTCGGTGATTCGCTGAGGAATCACAATGGGCATCCTTGAGTGGATACGTAAACGCTGCAGGTGCGGTATGTTTTCAAGTGCCGAGATCAACTGGTTCAGTTTTTCGTCGGTGGTGGTCAGAGGGTCACCCCCGCTGAGGATCACCTCCTCGATATCGGGACGGTTCTGCAAATATTCAATCGAGGGCAGCCAGTCTTCCTTGCGGGAACCCGTTTGCTGGTAGGGAAATTCGCGGCGAAAACAGTAGCGGCAGTGTATTCCACAGGCGGAAGTCGTCAGGATCAGGGCTCGGCCCTCGTACTTGTGCAAGACACCAGGGGACACCAACGCGTTCAAGTCACCAACTGGATCGGCGGCAAAGCCTGCCTGTTCGACCTGTTCGTCGGGTAACGGCAAGACCTGTCTGAGCAGAGGATCATCCGGATTATTCGGCTGAATGCGAGCCAAGAATTCCAGCGGAGCGAAGGTCGGAAAGTCCCGTTCGCCGGCCAGTTTGCCCTCTGGAAGCAAAACTTCGGCAGAATCTGGCGGTAAACCGACCGCTTTTCTCAACTGCTGACTCGACCGAATTGCGCGTTTCATCGCTACTTGCCAGTGAACTGGCTCAGATTCATCCAATGGCAAGGCGGGCAGTTCACCCGGAAGGTGAAAAGCGGTCGGGACAAACTCCTCGCTTGTCGCTAGAATCTTGCCGGATTGGTTGGTCGACCCGTTCCGCATCGCTCGAATCAACGATCATCCCTCTCGTTCTGCTTCACTGACTCGTACGACGGAGCCATCTTTTATATGGCTACTTATAACACAAGCGACTTCCGAAAAGGACTCAAGGTAGAAATTGATGGTGAACCCTACCTGATGACCGAGATGCAATTTGTAAAACCGGGCAAAGGAAACGCCTTTTACAAGTGCAAAATGAAGAATTTGGTCCGTGGCACCTCATTGGATCGTACCTACAAGGGTGGCGATTCCCTCCAGTCAGCCGATGTTGAGACGACGGATGTGTCGTTTCTCTACCGGCAGGGTGAGGACTACGTGTTCATGCACCAGGAGACTTTCGAGCAATATGAAGTCAGCAAGGCCGTTGCTGGAGATATCTGGAAGTACCTCCGGGATGGCATGGTCTGCACGATGACGCTTTACAACGGTAACGCGATCATTGTTGAGGCTCCCAACCAGGTAGAGCTGGAAGTGGTCGATTGTGCACCGGGTGCCAAAGGCGATACAGCCACGAATGTCACCAAGCCTGCCAAGGTTGAAACGGAAGCCGAGTTTATCGTTCCCGGATTCATCAAGGTCGGTAATGTGATCAAAGTCGACACGCGAACTGGCGAATACGTCGAACGCGTCAGCAACTGATTCACCCCAAGGCGTGGAATACGTGCGTGGATGGCCCGCTTGTCGCCAGCCATTCATGCCGGCAATCTGGCCATTCATGCCTGCAATCTTGCAGAACGGCGGAATTCTGGGCGTGGTAGCCGCGGTCTGGTTACGATGGATCCGCGGAAAGAAACTTTTAAAGCTGTCGAGCATTCGCACCAGTGCGGCCAGGAAAACTCGATCTCAGCTTTGCTGCCTTCGGTGCAACGATGGTCAATACACTTCTCCTCCCCGAATTGCGTGAGATGCTGGCCGATGAAAATCGGGCTGAGCTGGAGGAGTTCTGTGTCGCCTTGAATCCCGGCCGAACAGCCGAATTCATGGAGGGGCTTTCCGACGTTGAAGTCTGGTCAGTACTGCAGTTCGCAGAGCCCGATCGAAGAGCCGAAATTTTTGGCTATTTTCCGGAAGAGCGGCAGATTGCCATGCTGGAAGCCCAGCAGCCGGATCAGGTCGCTCAACTCGTCGAGGAAATTCCAGCAGATGATCGCGTTGACCTGATTCAGGAACTGCCTGATGATCGTGTCGATGAGATCATGCCGTTGTTGCCCTTGGAGGATCGACGGGATATCCAGCGGTTGCAGTCTTACCCAGAGGGGACTGCCGGGGCATTGATGACCACCGAGGTTGCAATGCTAAGCGAGAACCTTACCGCTCGTGAAGCGCTCGAAGAACTCGGACGCCAGGCAAGTGAGCTGGAAACGATCTACTATCTTTACGTCGTTGATGAAAATCGTTTGCTTCGAGGCATCGTTTCGACGCGGCAACTCGTTTCTTCGCTGGTCCGCCCCTCGCGGAAGCTTGGCGAAATGATGGAATCCGATCTCGTTGTTGCCCTTGCCAGCGATGATCAGGAAACGGTCGCTCAGGCGGTCGAAAAGTACAATCTGTTGGCGATCCCGGTCGTCGACAGTGGGCGTCAGTTGTTGGGAATCATCACACACGACGATGTCATTGACGTTGTTCGTGAAGAATTGGCCGAGGATGCACAGCGAATTGCTGCTGTCGCGCCACTGGAAGACGAGTATCTGAGAATCGGACTCTTGACCCTGTCCTGGAAACGAGGGATCTGGCTCACCATTCTGTTTTTTGCAGCTCTGCTGACAGCCTTTGCATTGCGGCACTACGAGATCGAACTGGAAAGGTTCACGTGGCTTGTCTGGTTCATCCCCCTGATCATCAGCGCTGGTGGGAACTCTGGTAGCCAGTCCGCAACCCTTGTCATCACCGCGATGACGAGCGGTGAAGTCGAGTTCCGTGACTGGCCGCGAGTCATGTATCGCGAAGTTCTCGTCTCATTGACTCTTGGTGGATTTCTGTCGCTGATCGGTTGGATCGTTGCCATCTTTATTGCACCGAACCTTCAGGATGCCCTCGTGATTCCCCTGACCCTGTTGTCTGTCATCGTTTGCGGCTGTCTGTGTGGTGGAGCCTTGCCAATTCTGTTCAAGCGTTTGGGGCTCGATCCCGCCATGATGAGCAATCCCTTTGTCGCCGGTATTGTTGATATTTTGGGAATTGTGATTTACATCAACATTGCCAGATTTGTACTCGGCTAGCAGGTCTCGAGTCTCGGTTCGGGACGCTTGGCCGTCAGCCATGCAATCCCTGCAGGAACCTGTCGTTTTGTTGGGCTTTGGCGTGGAGTTGTGAATGGAGCGGCGACGGGGTCGCGCAATGCCTCGCCTGATTTCCAGTTTGGCTGGCTGGCCACTGCTCAGCTAGGAAACCTGCTCAGCCATGAAAAAAGGCGACCAACATGGTTGGTCGCCTTTCAGTATGAATCATCCTGTTGAGTCAGGATCAATACATGTCGTGATCGCCGCCGGTGCCTTTAGCTCCGCCCTCTTTGGGCTTTTCAGCAACCAGAGCATCACTGGTCAGCAGCAAGGTAGCAACGCTGGCAGCGTTACCAAGAGCAGTGCGAGTCACTTTCGTTGGGTCAATCACACCGGCTTTGACGAGATCTTCGTAGGTATCAGTCAATGCGTTGTAGCCTCCATTGCCCTTCATGCCGAGAACTTTCTCGCACACGATGCCTCCGTCCTGACCGGCATTCTCAGCGATCATGGTGAGTGGGGCACGGCAGGCACGAAGTACGATGTTGTAACCAACAAGCTGGTCCTGGCTGAGCTCATCGCAAGGTTTGACGGTTCCTGAAGCACGCAGTAGGGCGACTCCACCGCCGGGAAGGATTCCCTCCTCGACAGCGGCACGTGTTGCGTGCAGGGCGTCTTCAACGCGAGCTTTCTTCTCTTTCATTTCCACTTCGGTGGGTG
>JAPOKD010000211.1 GCA_029977825.1 Planctomycetota bacterium
ACTGACAACGCGCCGGCGGAAGCCTGGTTCAAGAGCTCTCCGTTGGGCTGCCTGAACTTGATCTGCCTGACAACTTGCATTGCTTTTCTACTCAGGATTGGCAAGCAAAGCGTTCATGTTGTCGGGCAGGGTGCGGTATGAAATTTGTTTAATGACCAGGGATGGCGTCGAACCGGATGGGGGCTGAGTCTTGTTTGCGGACCACGATTTCACCTGTTTGAGTGCCTGAGGCAAAGGTTTTGCCGGATTCATCAAATACGGTGACTGTGGTCCACGCCTTTGAATCATTGAAACGCTCGATTTGCTGGCTTCCATCACGTTTGAACCAGTGTGTCTCCAATGCACCTGATACAGCGATTTTTTCCGGTGCGATCGCCAGCGACAAAATAGGGGTCTTGGTCCTCGTTATTTCTCGAATCCGTTTTCCGTTACCCGCATTCCAGAGTTGTGCGGTTCCATCATCGCTTACGCTGATTGCCTGATCGTTTTTAACGAATGCTACCTGATTCACGGGCTTGGTGTGTCCGGTGAACGTTGCCAGCGATGTTCCGTTTTGGCAATCAAAAATTTTGGCTGTTTGATCGCGACTGGCAGTGGCCAGGCGTTTTCCATCATCGTGCCACGATATCGAGCAGATTTGATCCGAATGACCCAATAAAGTCATTTGTTCCATGCCAGTTTCGGAATCAATCAAAAGAGTCGAGCCATCTGGCATAGCGACTGCAACGGTCTTGCCGTCGGGACTGTATTGTGCATCCATGATGACCTCATCCGACGTAACAAATACGGACAAGAGTGCTCCAGTTGCTAGATCAAAGATTCGTACCTCACCGAATACACCTGGCGTACCGCTGGCAGTTAATATCCGCGGAAGTGTGGGGTGGAAATCAATTGAGTAGGTTCGTTCTCCCTGGTTGCCAAGTCGGTTGATGAGTTTGCCACTCAGATTCCATGTTGTGATTTCGTGATAACCACTCACGAGTAGCAGGTTTTTTGTGGGATGAAACACCATTGCGGACAATGGAATGGCAGCCGGGTACTTCGTCGGGGGCTGGGGATGTTCTCGTGTCGGCAGGAGCGTGCTGAGTGGTTGGTCTTCTGAGACGCCGTCAAATGCAGCTCCCTGTTGAATCCACTTCTTAATCAGTTCAATCGACGTGGCGGGTAGCGGATCACTTTCTGATGGCATGCGCAGATTTTCATCCTCATGAATGAGTACCTGAAAAAGCTTGCTGTTATCCGGTTGTTCGCCAATTACAGCAGGACCGCCAGCTCCCAGGCGCATCAGATTCTTGTAGGTGTCGAGCCTGTATTCGGCTTCCGCGAGTTCGGCATCATGGCAGGTTACACATTGCTTTTGCAAAAGCGGTGCTACATTTTTCGCGAAACTGATCGCATCATCGGCATTCACTTGCAGCGTCATGCAGATCAGGGCAACACAAGACCATGGAAGCCTGAAAAAATTTTGATACAGAGGTTGTTGGTTGATCATTCGTATTCGCCGAATGCCCGAGTTCGCGGGCGATTAACATGTTGTGTTCAAGTTGGTTTGTGTCGCGAGCATCAATCGCATTGACGGTGCGGTCTGACCATATCCAAATGACGTCCTATTGCCTCAGTGTTGAAACAGGAATTCAGTACGGTTCACAATCGCCCAGCAAATGTCTTCCATCGCACGGTGAACGTCTTCATGTTGTGCCAGGTAGTTGCTGTGAACTTTCATTTCCGCTTCAGTCGCAGAACGACATAAGGCGCGTCTGTAAAGAGATTCAATGATCACGTTTGGATCCGTGCCAGCATCAAGTTGTTGGTGAAAGGTGTTGGACCGGTCCGAAAGCATGTCTGCGACCAGTTTTCCATTGATGAGTTCCAGCGCCTGCCCCAGACTGACGTCATCACTTCGTTCGCACTCACACGCACTTTGTCTTTCAGGCTGTCCAAATACTTTCAGGAACTCGATGTCACCAATCCGGCCACGATCGTGGGGACGCAGATCGGGTGCGGGTAACCAGGTAGCCATGGTACCCACCGGGACGCCAAAAAACTGTTTTGGTTTGCCGGTGACAAACCCCAGAGCATCGACTAGCTGTTCGGCATTCAAAATGCGTGAATTGTAGTGTGATGCGTATTTGAGACCGCTTTGATCGTTTTCGATTGGTTGTGATGATGCCTGGTAGGTGTTGCTATTCAAGATGGTTCGGATGATCTCTTTTCTGTTATATCCGCTTTCAATGAATCTGCTTGCAAGCGAGTCCAGCAGAGGAGTGTTTGCAGGTGGATTGGAGTCCCTGAAATCATCAAATGGTTCGACAATCCCACGACCCATCAAATGACTCCAGATTCGATTGACTTCGACCTTTGCAAACAATGGGTTGTCGTGGGTGGTCAACCAGTCAGCAAACGCCTGCCGGCGATCGCCTGGCAGGTCGGCGATGTTGCCCGCGACCGGAACCCATGGTTTCACGGGGACGCCTGTTGTAGGCAAGTGGACTTCGCCATCATCTCGTGACCAGAGCAGGATTTCTTCCTTGCGTGATGTTCTTGATCTCTCGACTCGATTGAAAAACGCGCTGAGTCCGTAGTAGTTTTCCTGTGTCCATCGTTCGAAAGGATGGTTGTGGCACTTTGCACACTGAATTCTTGTTCCGAGAAAGACCTGTGCGGCCGTCTCCATCGCATTACTTGTGTCTCCGGCTGACCGATAGAAGTTGCCTGCCGGATGCTGGCGCGTACTGCCCGTTGCAAGCAGGATGTCACGGGTAAATGCATCATAAGGCTGATTGCTCAAGACACTGTGTTCAAGCCACCGATTGAATTTATGTGTACTGGCTGTTCCGATCAGCTTCGTCGATACACGAAAGAGGTCACCCCATTTTTGTGCCCAGAACCTGGCAAATTCCTTTCGTTCGAGCAGTAAGTCGATCAACTTGGCTCTTTTGTTGGGACTGTTATCAGTGAGGAATTCCTCAGCTTCGAGTTCCGTGGGCAGGATACCGATCGTGTCAAGGAATACACGCCGGATAAACTCACCGTCTGTACATGGATTGGCAGGCAGGAATTTGAGTTTTTTCAGCTTGGTCTGAACGTGGGTGTCGATCTCATTCGCTGGGGGCATTGCCGCCCATTGAAAATCTTTGGCATCACTGACAAATGTCATGAGTGGTGTTTCGATATGATTGAGATACCGAATGATGATGGCGGATTCACCACGCTGCAGACCTGTCACTAAACCTGTCCGGTTTGCCACGGCAACCAATGGGTCCGATGTCTCATACTTGGACAACTGGCTGACGTCACGTTTGCTGCCATCTTCAAAGTTGGCGATAACGGAAAACTGTTGTTGCCACATGGGGGACTTGAGAATCCTGTTTTCCTTCGGGAAAACTTCGATTCCGATGCATGCGACGTCATCTTGTGCGTTCTGGCAACCTTCCTTGATCCAGTCATGGAGAACGGCGTAAGGTCGCTCTGAGGTGGAGAAGCGTTTGCCGCCCTGATGAGCAATTTGCATGCTCGGCTTTTGCAAAAGCAGGCTCTTTTCCGGTTCGATCGGATTGATTCGACGTCCGTAAAGTTCTTGCGTCAGCGAAACACGATCCACTTCACGGTCTGATCCAAAAAGCGATAGATGGAAGCCGGCTTTCCCATGAGGGGCACCGTGACAGGAACCACCACTGCATCCGGTCTGGGCGAGGACCGGGAGCACGTCATAGTCGAACGAAACTGGCTGTGGCTTTTCCGTATGGATGACCTGGACAGTTGCCTTGCATGTAAGTTTTTTCCAGCGAACGGTGATGGTTGATTCTCCGTTGCTCTGCGGGACCACAAGCCCCGTATCCGTGACAGTTACTGCATCTGTATCCGCTTCATAGGTGCAGTCGCGAGTTACATCAAGTGTTTGTTCTTGCTGGGAGACGGTGACAACCAGTTGCAGTGGATCACGCTTCCCGGAGATCTGATATGTCGCGGGATATACTGTGATCGCGTTCGTTCTGGTGTTCTGCCCGGCAATGCAAGGCTGAGTTGCCAGTCTGGTAAAGCCCGGGCCTGATAGCAGGATGAAAAGAATCGCTCCTTGTTGCACCCAGTGCTTGGTGCGATTCATTGCAGCAATGCTCATTCTTTTTTCCCTTCGTACGGTGTTACGACAACCGCAATGGTGCGTCCTGCATTTGCCGGAATTGTAGCGAACTCTTCGAAATCCCGTTTGATGTGTTCATTGAGGTCGAGGGGGATGTACATGGTGTGATCAGCCATCTCGCAGCTGCCAAAAATTCTGAGGCTCTTCACTTCGCGATTGGGGATTTCGTGTGGTAGATGGATCTGGATTTCAGCCTCATTCTTTTTCTCATCAATGCTTCCATCTACCTGGCAGGTTTTCCCATCAAGTTCAGCGTGCACGCTGATCGGACCATCAAATCCTCGTCGGTCCGCGCGGACGAGAACGGGCAGAGTTTCATCGTTGAACCAGACCTGACGATGCGGCTTGTCATTACGTATTCGTCGATCACCCTGCTGGACCGGAGCAATTCGTAGTACGGTTGGTGCCAGGTCATTGCGAAGGGAAACGCAGTATTCGAAACCGATACCGGATCTCTTCAGTACCTCACGAATCTCAAGCCGATAGGTATCGGTTTCAGGTACTTTATATTTGAGGCTGTTATTGGGGTCGCGTCCGAAGTGATGATCACGCACCTTCTGGTCATTGCGGAACAAACGCAGGTCTCCTACGAATGGACCATCAGTTGAAAGGAATTTGATGGTGAGGGTGTCTCCTTCGCGGGCATCAAATGTGACCCTGTCAAATTCTTCGCCAGATTCGATCCTTCCGCAAAACAGTGCCGGCACTGGAACCCGGTCGCTGTCAGCCTCAGTGTAAACGGGCTGGTCTGATTTGATGAATGGCGAAAGGATTGAGTCATGCGGTACGTAACCAAGACCCGGTGCTTCGCTCATATCAATGTGCACGACTTGTTCACAAAGGGGCTCCGGATGCGAGCCCGCCGTGGCTCGTAACCGTCTTGTTTCTCCCCGCCGGATAGCGGATGGGATGGTCCGGCCAGCAGTTGTTTTTTCACTCACTCGCACATGCATTCGCAGACCACCGCGATACTCGACATCTTTGACTGTCAGGTAGTGAATGCCTGCGTATTTGGTCGTCCACTTCAGAAGGGGATCACTTCCGGTCATGGGATGATCATCGGCAAACGCCAGTTCCCGTCTGTTTTCGTCTGATAGAGTCAGCACTCCATCAATCGCGCTTCCGATTCTTGAACCGATGATTTCGGCGAACAGGGTCTGCCCCTTCTCGCACTCAAACCGGAGTGTGGTATCGCCATTGCCTGTTGACTTCAGGTCAATGCCAAACGGTGGCTTCAGGGGGGGATCCGATCCCGAGGGAATGACCTGACTTGCCGGCGAAGCAATGAAAAACAGCAATGCTTGCGACACCGAGTCTGCGGTATAGACACGAATCGTAACAACGCCACCCATTGGTTTTGTGGGGGTCACGCGATAACGCACACGATTGCGGTCTTTGTTTTCGGGATCCAAAACCTCAACCGTTACCGGTGAACTGCACCAAAGGTCAGCGACTTGACCGGATTCCGACCGAAGGTTCTGACCTGTGAGGGTGATTTCAGTAGGCTCTGTCGGGTGCAACGAAACCTGGTCCGAGTCTCGAAGCTCTACCGCCAGACCCGAGAGCGGTAGTACAGAGAACACTAGCGAAAGACAACAGAAAAATGCTGATGTGTGGAGGTAGGTCCGCGGGAAGCATCTGAATCGGAATCCGTGGGGCAGACTCAGTGATTCCGCAGTGGGCTGTGCAATCGTGGGTCGCATCACGGGGCCTCAATCATGTACAGATCGAATTTCCCCGATCGTTCGCCAACATAAACCAGGCGTTTTCCATCCGGGTGCCATGCTGGGTAGTCATCACGCTCGTTGGACTCAGTGACTCGCTGGATGTTGGAACCATCAATGTCCATCACATAGATGTCGTAGTTCCCGTCACGTGTACTGGTGAACGCGATCCTGCTTCCATCTGGTGAAACCATTGGGCGGATGTCCATCAATGTGTTGTTTGTGAGTCGCTTCTCATCTGAGCCATCAAGATTCATTGAGTAAATTTCATAGTTGTTTTCGCGACTATTCGAGTAGACGAGCCGTTTGCCATCAGGTGTGAACGTCGGCCAGTTGCTGATACCCTGTGTTTCATTGATCTGTTTCTTGTCAGTACCATCCGGTTTCACTGACCACAAATGCTGGGGGCCTGTTTCCGCAAATGCATAGACGACCAGATCACTTGAGGGTGAGAAGCAGGGACTTCGTGTGCCTCCGCGACCACTGTGGGTGATGTAGGCGTCTTTTTTGCTCTGCTGTTCTCGTATCACGAGCCTTGCTGATAAATTACCAGTGCACTCGGTAAAGACGATGTACCGTCCATCGGGCGAGAAAAAAGGTTCCAACTGGTGCTTGTCACCGGAATTGTCAAACATCGGTTCGGGGTTTGGTTCATCGATGCGAATCCGCATCATCCGAATCAGGTCCGGCGCCTCGTCGTAACAATAAACGAGCTCCTTGCCATCTTTGACGAAACGAGGATCACGCTTGAGGGAACCGTCGTCGGTCAATCTGACCGGTTCTGCTGCAGGCGACGATATTGGTAAGGTCATCGTTGCGATAAGCGAGCAAACGATGATTGAGCGTAGAATCAAAAAGTTCATGGCTTATTAGGGAATCCGTGGGTTGAATCGTCGCTACAGCAGTTCGTGAATCAGGCTGCCACCGTCAAGTACTTTCATTTCAGCTCGCTGTCTTGCTCCGATGCCGCACAATTCGCTTATGGTTGTCCCAGCCATCAATGGTGTGATGGGGCGCGTTACCGGATGTTCAGCTTTGGCGTCACTTTGGCCAATGCAGCGTCCGGGTTGAATGCCGGCGCCTGCCCAGATCGAGAAGTAACAATGTTGCCAGTGTTCACGAGCAGCCCGATTACTGATCCGCGGTGTTCTGCCAAATTCACCCATGGCGATTACCAGAGTGTCGTCCATCAGGCCTCGATCATGAAGGTCGTCCAGCAGGGCGCTGAAGGCACGGTCAAAAATCGGGCAGTGTCGGTCCTGCAACAGTTCAAAGTTATAAATGTGTGTGTCCCAACCAAAGTCGCCATTGGGAGTGAAGGTTTCGACATACTCGCTCCAGTTGACTTGGACGTAGGGCACTTCCGCCTCTACCAGGCGTCTGGCAAGTAAACAGCTTTGACCGAAGGTTGTTTGTCCGTATGCATCACGCGTGCTTTCGGACTCCTGCGTGAGATCAAACGCTTGGCGTGCTCCCGGTTTGGTCAACAGGCCGTAAGCAGCCTCGTAGGATCGTTTCCAATCGCTGATGCGAGCGTTTTCCAATTGCTTCTGCGTCTGGTCCAGTTGTGTGAGCAGATGCCTGCGGTCAGTAATTCGGTCAGGTGTCATGCCCGGTAGCATTTTCAGAGTTGGGATTCCGACTGTTCCCTGCTCACTGCAGCTGACTAGAAACGGGTCGTAGGCTTTTCCCAACGTTCCTCCACCATAGCCCTCGATACGTCTCGGTAGATCTCGTGGAATGCCTTGTCCAACATAGAAAAATGGTGGCAAAGCATCACGCTGCCCGCGGTGCTTGGCGATGATGGAACCAAAGTTGGGTTGGATCGGACCGGCGTTTTCTTCGTAGCCCGTCAAGCCGACCGTTCCAGCTCCCGGGTGTCCTCCATTGCTGGTTCGCATCGAACGGATCACACTGAACTTGTCACTGCGTGATGCCAGACGGGGAAGCAGTTCGGTAAATCGCATCCCAGTTGTTTTAGTGGCAATGGTGCCGAAAGGGCCGCGGTATTCCATCGGTGCATCGGGTTTGGGATCGACCATATCGATATGGCTTGGTCCACCCCACAACCAAAGCAGCAAAACCGACTTTGCCTTGGCGCGTCGTCTGGCTTCCTCAGCTTCAGCAAGCGTGGGAATTCCGGCTCCCAGAGCGACCGGGATGCTGGCAGCTGTTTTAAGAAACCCGCGGCGATCGACACCATTGCAAGTATTTGCTTTGAATTGTCCGAATTCGAGCATGCATGAGTCCAGAAAATGGGTTTTGGCGGGCGTGGATTTGGCGGGGAAGCATCCCAAAGGATTCTTCTACCATCATTGCACCATCACCAGCTCTGACTTTCAACACTAGGGTGGTGTGAAGGCGGCAAAAACACGTTTACTGCCGGAAAATGCGTGAATTTTGACCCAAAAGGGGGTGGCAGTCGTCTGTTACGCCATCCCTCGCGTTCTTACCGATAACCCGGCCTTACG
>JAPOKD010000883.1 GCA_029977825.1 Planctomycetota bacterium
CGCACGAGTGGGTAGCCTGTGTAGTTGTGTGTGACAGCAAACACGACATCGCTTCCCGTCACGGTCTCAAGCAATGCTTCAGCCTGCGCCAAGTCGAAAGTCAGCGGTTTATCACAGACAACATTGAAGCCAGCTTCAACAGCAGCTCTAGCAACTTCATAGTGCGTATGATTGGGAGTCGCAACGCTGACAAAATCGATTCGGTCCTCTTCAGGCAACTTACTTTCCGCGTCCAGCATCGCTTCGTAACTGCCATAAGCACGGTCATCGTCGATTCCATACTCTGGGGCCGAGGCTTTTGCTCGTTCCGGGTTACTGGAGAGAGCTCCCGCTGTCACGACGGCTCGATTATCAAGGCAAGCTCCGATCGAGTGAACTCGTCCGATAAAGGATCCGCTCCCCCCACCTACCAGTGCCATACGGAATTTTCGATTCAGTGGTGCGTTGATACCCATAGTCTTTTAATGCTCTCGGCGGGGGAAAAACGTAGAATTGGGGACATCAGAACGGGATGTCGAATGTCTTTCTGAGAAGGCAATCGTAAAGATCAATCGTAGCGCGTACAATTACCTGTAGGCGAACAAGGTCCACGGAGGCCGAGATCTGCTGCCGTTTTGCTCGGCAAAACGGTAATAACGACCAAAATTCGCCACCCGTCACACTCGTCAAATCCCTCCCGTTACCGCATGGAGTCACCAACGATGCCTCAGACAACTGACCCTCAGACCCTGCCGACACTCGAAAAAACACCCATTCAGCGAACTAGCAGCCGCGGACAGTGCTGTGACCTTCAGCGTGTTGGGATGGGCCTTCTTGCTCTGGTAACGCTGATTTCGGTTGGGATTGCAAGCTACTTTGCAGGTCGCAACCAGTCACCCTTGAATCAACAATTGTCGGACCTGCCGCTGCTGAACGCTGCCGCTGCCGTATCTGATGAGAAATACTCAATCGCAACAGGCATCATCAGCGAAGAAGCTGACGGGTTCTTTGTTTTAGACCACAACTCCGGTCTACTGCAGTGCAACGTGATTTACCCTCGACGCGGAGGCCAATTCATGGCCCGATTCACCACCAACGTCAACGAGGCTGTTGGAACAGGTGCAAAAGGCGGCAAGTACATGATGCTAACCGGGCGAGCTCAATTCCCCAGAGCCAGCAATAACCCGGCTGCGGCCACCGTGGTTTACGTCATGGATACCGCGAGTGGAAATTACGCCTGTTTCGGTATTCCGTTTGACCGGGTCATGGCCAATGCAAATCGCCCGCAGCAGGGTGCCATGCGTTTGCTAACCACCGGCACTGCCAACCCCGTCATTGACCGTGACAACCTTCGCTAGCAGATGAGGGTACCGCCACGAGTCCTGACAAAGCCCTCGCATTGTGCAATCTGGGCCACGTGTCGATAACCGCCCCCAACCAAACCAGATCCCACCAACAAGCATAGAACGGATTGAACGCAGAAACTCATGGATTGAACGGACCGCAAGCCGAAGCGGTCTCTACCCTTCGTGGTCCAATGTTGGTGCTGGCCGGAGCTGGAACAGGCAAAACCCGAGTGGTGACGTTTCGGATTGCAAATCTGATTCGCAATGGGATTGCGCCCGAGCGGATTCTGGCGGTCACTTTTACCAACAAAGCTGCCGGGGAAATGCAGGAGCGAGTGAGCGAACTGATCGCACAGTCACAACGGCAGAATAGACACCCGGGTGGAAAGCGGCTGATCGCAAAAAAGAAGACGAAACCGCCTCAACCTGTCATCAGTACTTTTCATGCCCAATGCGTACAAATTCTGCGACGGCATGCAAAGGCATTGGGCTTTCCAGCCAAGTTTTCGATTTATGACCGAGGCGATCAGGAATCGCTGGCCCGTGGCATTCTCCGTGAACTGCGACTGCCTGGCACTGCGTTGCGTCCGGGCGACATGCTTTCAATGATTGGTGGCTGGAAAAATGAATCGATAAAACCCAACAAAGCGGCGTTGCTTGCCTCGACGGATCGTGAACACTTTGCCGCTGCTGGTTATCGACGATACCAGGATGCGTTACAGGCTCGAGGCGCGATGGACTTCGATGATCTGCTGCTGCACACTGAAACCCTCTTTGATGAACACCCTGCCATCCGTGACGAGGAAGCCGCCAAATATGACCATGTTCTCGTGGACGAATATCAAGACACTAACGGAAGTCAATACAGGATCACCAAGCACCTGACATTACGCCATCGCAATCTGTGCGTTGTCGGGGACGACGACCAGTCCATCTATGCGTGGCGCGGAGCCGATGTGACACACATCCTAAGTTTCAAGGATGATTGGCCTGATGCCAAAGTGGTCTGTCTGGAAAACAATTACCGTAGCACGGCTGAAATTCTGGCAATGGCAAATCGGCTGATCGCTTTCAATACCGAACGTCATGACAAAATCCTGATCGCCAGCCGGCCCAAAGGCCCACGTCCACGCATTGAACAGCATAAAGACGAGATCACGGAATCAGAAACGGTTGTTCGTGAAATTAAAAAACGCATTGAACACGACCACGTCCAGCCTCGTGATATCGCGATCCTGTTCAGAACCAACGAACAGCCCCGACTGTTCGAAACGGAACTGCGAAAAGCGAACATTCCTTATGTGATGCTGGGAAGCCAGTCCTTCTTCGATCGTCGGGAAGTCAAGGACATTCTTGCTTACCTGAAATGGATAGAGCAGCCGAATGACGAAGTCGCTTTACTGCGCGTGATCAATACACCTGCGAGAGGCCTCGGAAACAAAACAGTGAAACTTCTGGTCCAGAGAGCCGTTGAGCGAGGCGTACCCGTCTGGGACGTGATGCAGGACCGCGCTGCCACCAGCGATCTGACACCCGCCGCGCAGCGAGGCATTGGTGAA
>JAPOKD010000422.1 GCA_029977825.1 Planctomycetota bacterium
AGTTGACTGGGGAGCGGGCACAGGTGACTTGACCCAACTGCTGGCTCAAAGTTGCGCGCACACTTTTGCGATTGAACCATCACCAGCGATGCGGGAAATCCTGACCTAAAGGCTCCCTCAAGTGGAACTGTTGCCCGGCGATCTATTAAGTGCCAGCCCACCCGTTCCAATCGACTACGCCTTTCTGGCCCACGTTCTTTACCACCTGCCTGATGACGACTGGCCGCAGATCATCCTCCGTTTACTGGAATTCCAAAGTTCCGCCGGACAACTGGTTGTTATTCTCAAGGGCGGTAACTCAGGGTGCAACTTGATGCTGGAACAGTTTGGTGCAGAGCGATTTGACCTGATGCGGCAGATTACAAAACACACTGACAGGTTTTCGGGTTTCGAGCTGCACGTGGAGCAACTCAAAGCAACCATTGAAACTCACACTTATGAAGAAACAGAAAAGCTCGCCCGTTTTATGATGTGTGATCGCGAGCTGGATGAGTATTCAAACCCGCCGGACGAAACCACCTTTGTCAAATACGTGACCACAGAACTCTGGGACGCTACCCAACAATGTGGTGGGTGGGACTACGACATTACGGTGTGCACGATCAGGAGGGCACCAACGTCCTTCACACAAACCTGCCGTCCAAAGCTCGGCAATTACAACAAGCAGCGTTAACAGCAAGCACCGATCCAGATTCGCTGCTAGAACGCGTCAAACACGCGATGCCTTGACGGTGGCTTGACGGTGGCTTGCCCACCGGCCACCGACAAATTTATCAGGCCCAAGCGATCATCATGAAGCAGTCGCAATGACACATCGAACTGGCATCGTCCAGATTTCCATCTCAATCTTCTGTTGAATGTTCAAACCAGCTTCTTCCACGAAGTGGACAACATCGATGGGCTGACAGTCCACGATGTGTGGAAAATGCTGATGCATCCAAATATACGTTTTCTCCAAGCTACTCGACTTCTCTCCTTCCAGAACCGTCGCCATTGAGACAACTCCGAGTCTTCCGCCCGGCTTCAAAACACGAGCAACCTCGGCCAGCACTGCAGGAATATCATCAAGTGGAAATAGCTCCAACGTAAAACTTGCGAAAACCGCATCAAATCTGTCATCCTCAAAGGGCAACTGTCGTGCATCTCCCACACAAAGATCAATGCGATCTGCATACCCCTTGGCAGCCAATTTTTTGGTCGCAACCTCCTGCATCCCAGTGGACACATCAATCCCAGCGACGGAACCTGACTCGCCTGCTGCTTCTGCGAGATGCAGCATGGTATTTCCGGTTCCAAAGCCAATTTCCAAGACATGCTCTCCCGCCTGCACATCAAGTGCCTGTTCACCTCTTTCACGTGCTTTTCGCTCTCCCGCGTCAGAGATTAAGTCATAAGCGTGGCTGATGCGATCATAGAAAGACTGGTTCGTAGCGGGAGTCGCTTTGGACATTGATAAATCCTGTCGTGCTCGAAACTGGAAATTCACACTGAATACAAGAACGGGATGATAAGAAGCAAATGCCTGGTACAACGGCAAAACGCCACCGCATCACCGCAGTGCTCTCAACAAATTTTTAATGTACACCGCGCGTTTCGGCCAGTCACACTCGCAACTCACGACAGGATAACATCCGTCTGGCCACCGCAGGCCTCACAAGCCTATTCCCTTCTGAATGAACCACGACTGCTATTCAAAGACAAAAATCACGGGTTTCCTGACCAGGCAGGTGATGCAGCGAGTTGCCTTTGTGGAGAAACGCATGCATAGCCAACCTAGGGTGTACCGGGCGATCCTTGTTTGAGGCACTCTGTATTGCAAATGCATGTTGGCTGCTGACGGTCTCTGTGACGGACTGATCGAATCCCATGCCCGAATTTTAGAAATACCACTTACAGAAGCGATCCCAACAGACGGAATCGCTCCCAACCGCCATCAGTTCTGAACATCATAGGCAAAACACCGCCTACCCATGGTCCTGGCGATTGCCGCCACTGTTGGGCATGACTTTTGGCGTTTGTTCATTCAAAGCCTCGGCATCTTTGCGGATCCCCTTCAGCATGGTGGGAAACACAAAGCTGTGAAGAGGTAAAACGGCATACCAATATGCGAGGCCAAACAGCCCCCGTGGCCTGAAACGAGCGGTCTGAGTCACCCGGCAACCTCCAGTAGGCGTGGGGTCGACATGAAATTCCAGCTCAGCTTCACCTGGCAACTTCATTTCAGCGCGCAACCGCAACAACTCGCCTGTGTGACATCCATTGACCCGCCAAAAGTCAACTGCTTCACCATACCTCAGTTCTGTTGGATGGCGTCGTCCGCGGCGAAGGCCGGGACCACCGACAAATTTGTCCATCCACCCCCGGAGCGACCATAACCAATCAGCGCCCCAATAACCGTACCCACCACCGATCCGACAGATTGCCCGAAAGGCGTCCACGGCGGGAGCGTTCACTTCGGTCGCCCGCTCATCGAGAAAGGTAGTGCCGCCAGACCATGAGGGATCACCGGGCATTTCACCAGCCGTCGACCAGCGTGTTTCAATCTCACCGACCGCTAATTTCCCAAGAGCAGCGTGAATGGCCGATTCGACGCCCATCAAGTCCCCCGGCATCAACTCGGATGCAACGTTGTTACGGCAGACCGTACGATTTCGCAGTCCCTCAGCCAAGGGTCGCGCGATACTGGCATTTACAGGGGTCACCCATGAAATCCAACCCGAACTCAAACGCGGCGTGAGCACAGGCACAGGCACGATCAGTCGTCTCGACAACCCGTTGGCAACCGCCATCACTTGCATCATTTCTCGGTAAGTAAGGATATCGGATCCCCCTATATCAATCACCCGCCCCACGGTTGCCGGCGTTTGCAGGCATTGGACCAAATATCGCAAAACGTCGCGAATCGCGATTGGCTGTGTTTCAACCTTGACCCATTTGGGTGTGATCATGATCGGTAAGCGGTCAACGAGATAACGCAGAATTTCAAATGACGCAGAACCTGAGCCTATGATCATTGCTGCGCGAAACACTGTCGTTGGAATGGCGCTGGACTGGAGGATCTCGGCGACTGCTCGCCGACTGCGTAGATGCTTGCTGAGATCCGGCCCCATCTCACCCAGCCCGCCCAGATAGATAATGCGCTGACATCCTGATCCCACCAGACCATCGATGAAGTTCGTAGCCAGTTCACGGTCACGTGCATCATAGTCGTCCCCTGCGCTGATCATGGCGTGAACGAGGTAATAGGCTACATCAACTCCCTTTGCGGCCTCCCTGATGCGATCCTTATCGTCCAGCGAACCCTGTATGATTTTTAGATTAGGGTGATCGTGATACCACAGGTCCGCCATCTTTTCTGGGCTCCGAACCAAGCAACGAACCTCCAGCCCCTCTTCGAGCAAGCGAGGAACCAACCGTCCTCCCACGTAACCTGTTGCACCACAAACAAGGACCTTCGAGACATTCACTTTTCTAACCTTCTCCGCCTGGGGCAGATCTGCTGCAATTCGACGCGTTGTTATTGTCGCAGCCTGTCCATACTCTGGGTAAAAACGCGGCAAATGAGCACTCAACAAGCTTTCCTGTGTGATTCCCCGACGCACACGTCGATTCACACCCTCCAACCAGCTTTGCAATCTGGCAACGCATGGCAGCATGTTGACCGTCACTTCAATGAAGCAACTGCGTAAAAACCAGCCCACGGGGCCCCTCGAATCGCTATCAAAATTCAGTGCCATCAAGATGGTGTTCAATCTTTAGCCACAGACTCCATCTACAGGCGGACTAGCAGATCAGGACACAGTCTCACATTCCTAACAGCAATCTTGCTCACGGAACTTCAGCTCAAACGTCAAACTCGTGCAGTTCGGCCTCACATGTGTTTGCAAATGCAACCCGAAGTTTCCGTTCATTTGGCAACAGCTGAGTGCATGCAGTCGTCGACCAGTAGTCACCGTGCATGCACACGCTATTACACGAATCGCCGTGTGCATGCCCCGACAAAATTTGCTGCATGTCATCGAGCGATAGCGGAAGATTACCGGCGACAGCGTTTTGAATCGCCTCCGCACGTCGATCCGCAGACTCGTGAACGCGTCTTCCGCGTAACAGCGTTGGAGCACGGTGGTCATAATGCGCATCGGCACCAATTTCCAAACCGACCATCCCGCCGCATTGCAATCGATTTGTATGGAAGACGAACCCCTCATCGGCAACGCGAGCCTGGATACGGCTATTGGATATTTCCAGTGATGTGACGTCACCGGCGGCGTCAGCCAACATCAGTAAACCGCCACCAGCCCTCGGCTGATCGGCAATGATCTCAATCGCCTCTTTAACATTCGTTGCTTCAGCAAGCACACGACCAATCAACATTGTGATGGTTGGTGCTGCAGAAAGCTGGTCCGTCACATACGCGTAATTGCATGTCACCCCCAAGCCCGCTTCGTTTACACCATCCACAGCACCCAACAGGGGAGAGAAAGTGAATTCGACCGATTTGAGTTTTCCAATCGGATCGGAACGCCGCACTACAAAGAATCGCTGAACCACCGGTACGTGATCAAAATTATGCATCACGCGTGCCTCTCCGTCCTTCGACGCCGCCCCTGTGACCGCAATAGCCGAGCACCCCGCCTGCAGTCCATTGGGCTGCGTTCTGCTGCTGCCAGTCAGATCACTCATGACTGCTTCCAGCAAACAACACAAGGCAAGCTTTCGCTCAGGCAGTCCAGCCCCCTCAGAGATCCCCTTGAATCGCTGTGAAAACTCATTACCTCCGAGGCAAAACGCATCCTTCATGAATTGATGTGCTTTCCGCTCAGCCGCACGCCGAAATAGTTGCATTGGAATCCAACGCGGCTTCATCAGCCTGAAAGCTTCCAGTTCCCCTATCTCAGCGATAGCGCCGAGAATATTTTCCTGCAGAGCCTCACCCTGCTGGCGACCCATAGCCCGAGCATCGCCACAACATCGAATCTCAGGCAATGTGTTACTCATCGATTTCATCCGGTTTCAAACGAGAATACTGATAAGATACAAAAATCCAACTTCCATGACTCTACTGTTTCCCCCGACTTGTTCAGTGAGCCCGTTTCGTTAACACGCCTTCGTGCGTGCAAGCCTGCACAATCTGCGACATGATTCTTCCCACCCAGCCGCTCGCAACCCAAACTCACGTTTTAACGAATATCACTGTTCACCGAACCGCCCGCAGCAGCATGAATCAGTTCTGGCGCTGACAGATGCAAACCGGAAAAAACACGCATCATGGCCCACGGGCACCCTGTGACCCAAATCAGATTCAAACGTCAACGCAGCCGCCTGCACATTGACTGCTTCATTGTTTCAAGGTCCTGCTGCATCGTCGGGACGCAAGCAGACAACATTGTGCAGGCCAAACTTAGCTGTTCATTGCCACTCCGCACAATGATTCCACCATGTTCGAACCGGTATTCGGTCCAGAATCGCCCTATCCCGTCGACGGCCAACTG
>JAPOKD010001007.1 GCA_029977825.1 Planctomycetota bacterium
GGCAGAACCGGACAGCAGATGCGCGGTGAACAGGTCACGTCCTATTGGAACCTCAATTGGAAAACCTGGGACTACCCCGTCCACCAACCGGCTCCCATTGCCAATAGCAAGGGACTGCTCACCCATCCCGCCTGGCTAATCGCCCACTCACAGAACCTTGAAACGGATCCGATCCACCGTGGAAAATGGATTCGCGAGAAACTGCTGGCTGGTACGATTCCAGATGTTCCAATCACCGTGGACGCCGTGATTCCGCCGGATCATCACAAGACCTTGCGTCAGCGAATGGAAAAGCGAACCGGTGAGGCATACTGCTGGCGCTGCCATCAAAAGATGGACCCACTGGGTTTTCCCTTTGAAATTTATGATGATTTCGGGCGGTTCCGCACTCGGGAGAACCTCGAACACCCCGACAATCTACTGACTGAAGCAAAACGGGGTGAAACGAATGAATTTGGCGCTTCACTGCCAACCTACAAGACGTTGCCTGTTGATCCGCGGGGCGTGCTGGAGGATACCGGGGAAGCCAATTTGGACGGCGAGGTCAAGGATGCATTCGAACTGATCGACCGACTTGCCAGTTCGTCCAAAGTTCGACAGTCAATAATTCGACATGCATTTCGTTATTTCATGGGCCGAAACGAAACACTGTCAGACTCGAGAACTTTGATGGATGCTGAAAAAGCGTACGTCGATAATAATGGCAGCTTCGACGAGTTGATCGTTTCGCTGCTCACATCCGACTCATTTATCTATCGAACAAGTATTTCCAAGGAATAGACGATGTCGATCAGCAGACGACAACTTTTGACAACGACCGCGTTAGGAAGTGCGAGCCTTGCATTCTCCCCTGCTTTCAATCATCTGCTGGCAGCACCAGCGGACGCTGCGGACAATCAGGCACACCGATTTGTATTCATCCGCAAGTCGAATGGGAACCTGACACAACAGTTTGGTCTGCCATCGTTCTCTTCAGATGAATTGAAAAAGCACGAAGAAAAGCAGGCGTTTGATGCTGACCTGTCCAAGCATGAACTGCCGGCTTGGCTAACCACGCTCGACGAATACAAAGACAACATGAGCATCCTGCATGGAATCTCAATGTCGGTCAGCGGAGGTGGACACTACTCATATTCAGGTTGCATGGGAGCGTACAAAGCAGGGCGTGACATCCTCAGCAACATCAAGCGAGCGACCATCGATTTCGAATTGGCAAAACTCTTTCCTTCACCGTTTGGTCATGTCGAAATGTCCCTAGCCGTCCCACACGGTCGGGATCACCGCACCGGCATTGTATCGGGATACTCCGCGCCTGCTCCAAAACAGCGTAACTACTGTTACGCCGATCCCATGACGGCCTATCACGAACTCTTCAAATCCGTAACCAACACAGATGAGGTAGCATCAGACATCGCCCTGTTTGACTATCTGCACGAACAGGAGAGCCGCCGATTACGGGGTCTTGATGGCGACGAACGGATGAAGATCAGCGATCAAGTTGCCTCATTACAATCAATCCGGGATCGAAATGCAAAAGTTGACTCACTGGGCGGCAAGGTCAAGCAACACCTCCCCGAAATTGACCCAATCCACGAGGATGGTGGCGAAGACGCAACGCTTCCGCAGAAACAGGCTGCGTTTACCGATATCATCATCGGAGCAATGGCGTCGGGCCTTACCAACGTTGTCACCTACACCATTGA
>JAPOKD010000146.1 GCA_029977825.1 Planctomycetota bacterium
ACACGAATTATCAGGCGTGCCTGATTACGCCTGTGGATATGCCGCATCTGACTACAGATGATCTTTCAAAGCTCGTACTCAGCTGGCGCACCAACAATGGTCTTACTTATGCAGTAAGCGGGCCAAAACGAACCAGACAGCCGCTAGTGGGCATCTATCCGCTTCACTTCCACCGTGCTCTTGCGCTTCACGCAAAAACTGACTCCAGCCTGACGCGTTGGCTGGAACATCAGGACGCAACTCAAATCGCATTGGATGAGGCACATTGCCAAAACATCAACCGCCCTGAGGACCTGACTGAAACCTGAAGCCGGGTTTGCTTCACTCCGTGTACTCACGACTCATGCAAGTTTCAGCGACAATTTCAGTACTGGCGAAGTTGAAATATCCCGGAATCCAACTGACTGAATTGATGTCGACGCGTACACGAACAGTAACAGCGGCACCGGGTTCAGCCGATTCGAGCGAAGCTGGCTCGGTTTCAATGACAGGATCTTCAATCGCCAGTGTCAGAATTTCATCACGTACTCGCTGAGTTACATCAGAAATATCCGCATTTGGTCGAACCGCAACCCTCGCGCCTTCCCGCGTTGCGTGAGTCAAGGTTTGCTTGACAAGCATCAAGCGTCCAACTTCAACCAGGCCAAAAGTGAACAGGATCATCAAGGGTGCGATCATTGCAAATTCGACAGCCGAACTGCCGCGTCTTGTATGGAAACCGCGTCTAAACACTAGATTATTCATCGCAACTCTCCTCTTCAATAACACTCAATGTCGGGTTTACTATTCCACCAGCATCACAGGCGTTAGCAAGTGGCTTGTTGTGTTCGTTCCCGACCAGTCAATTTTGGCACCTCGTCCAATCACCTTCGCCGGTTGTACGATGACTCGCTTCTGACTTTTCTTTCCGGTCAGCTTTACATCCAGAATACGAACACCTTCAAACTTCACGATTGTGAACGTCGCATTGTTTCCCTGCCCAGACACCTCAGTAAAAATAGGCACGATGCGTTTCTTGCCGATCAAGGACGCCAGCTCGTCTTTAATACCGGCACTGATACCTGTATCACCGTTGAGATGCAGTTCTCCGTTTTCGTCAAAGACAAGTGGTTTTCCCAGGTCAACGAAGTCCTGACGGGAAATTCCGTGCAATATCTGTCTCGATAAATCACTTGTGCTGTTATTCGAGTCTCCGATATCCACTGTACCGCGATTCCCCGGTGCCCCAGTTCCCTTGGGATACAGGTTCGTCTCGAACACGCCATCACTTCCACTCACCACTTTGCCGTCTTTCATCTGGTAATTGTCCACGGTGCTGCCGGCAACTGCTGCTTCCCAGCTCTCAAGATCCAGGGCAATGGGCAGAATCCCTCGTGTTTCGAAAACATTGGGAGGCTCAGTGAATCCATCAATTGAATTAAGCATCGCTGCAACAGCAGTCGCTTGCATCGCCTGGCTCCCACGACCTGTCAGAGCCGCAAACAGAAGTGGCAATTCCGCATTTGCACCAGCACCTCGTCGCAGGGTCACACGAACAGCGTTTGTCTCGCTGAGACTGGAATAGGTCCATCCGTTTACAGGATGGTAATTTCCCAATTCCACATCGTCATGCGTCAACAACGGTGACATGTCTCCGACAACGTTGTTGGCGGCGATGCCATTAGCTGAATTGACAACCAGCGTTGGCAAGGCGTAATCCAAATCCTCCTCTTCGTCCTGATTTGCAAATACCTCCCAACAACCTGCCATGGCAGCGGCATCTGCAGACCGCCTCAACTGCGTTTCGGCAACATGGATGTAACCAAAATCGATCGTGATGGCTGTAAGTGTCGCCATCCCAACTAACAGGAACAGCCCGAGAATCGCGGCTGCCCCACGGTGCAATCGCTGTGTTGGCGGCCGGACAACCAACCACTCCAACCAACACTTTTTTGAATTACTGTTCAACATAGCGGATGCTCCAAATGAACACGAAAAAGCAAAGTTCAAAACCGTCAAACTGTGGGAGTCCTAAAGACTTTGATCCACAGCGGCAATTGCAACATGACCATTTGTATAAAACAGCCGAACCGCTTTAAGCGTGATCCGGGAAACCCGATTTTTCCCAAAACCGATGTCCACCGAATCCATGCTTTGTTGATACCGGTAGAGGGAAAGATCCGAGACAGGACTGGGCACCATGCGTACCAGATAATCAGGACCACCAAAGCTTCCCCATTCACGGCCATGTCCATCTCGGACGGCAAATAATGCACGATTGTCGATGACGGCCATGACACTGGTCCATCGAATGACATCATTCTGCGTGGCCAGATTCTTTCGGGTTTTGCTGCGAGCTTCGTCCACTATTTGATCATCAGTAACTGATGCAACGTGGAATCCGCCACTGGAATAATGGTCAGCGGCGTGATAGTTCAATTGCAGCTGAAAGTACGTCCGTTCCGAAAGGTGGCTCGGAGATGCAAAAAACGTGATCTGAGGAGAATTGTTGGAGGGATCTGGTTCATTAACCACCACCTCCCAGTCTTCTTCAACCTTGTAGACGGTTGGCTCTTCTGCCAACAGGTCTGCTCCCTGTAGGCCTCCGCACAGCCCCAACACTCCCCCGAGTAAGATCCCCCCAATCAATGCGAAATTCGGTGCGCGCAGCACCACATGAACGCGATACATCATTGCTGACACTCCCAAACAAATGTGACATTCAGGTCACTTCTTCACTTCAACCGTTCGGCGGTCTGGCGATCCGTTAAGAAACGGACCCATGACTTTGCGTCCCACGCTTACGCATGGTTTGCCTTTATCGTGGAAAATAAAGTGATAGCGGGAGAACATGAAAAAGTTGACTAGGCAACCTGAACTCTACGTCAACTTCACCGCTGGAGGGAGACTATCCTCCATAATCAGTATTCCAGTCAGTAAACAAATGACATGTGTACGTGATGTAACGCTTGTAACGATTGGCAGTATTCCTTAAGTTTCGCATGATCCCTGTGCAAATCTGCTGCAATCCCGACCTGATCCAACGCTTGAACCATGAAATTTGAATTTCCAAACGATGCTTTACTGGCGCTTTCAGAAAAGCTAGAAGCGGTTGCTACCGAGTCGCTTGACAGTTCTCACCAAGGTCGAGTTTTAGCGAGCAGTGTGATCGCTGATCGTGACAGCCCAGCCGCAGATGTATCAGCGATGGATGGCTATGCCATTCGCATGACACAGGCAAACCAGAAAGCAACATTACCAATCCGCGGTGAATCTGCCGCAGGTGCCCCCGCCCCTGAGATGCCATCAGATGGTGTGTTACGGATTTTCACGGGTGCAATTGTGCCACCGGGTTGTGATGCCATTGTCAAACGTGAAGACACAGTGGAATCAGGTTCGGAGATACAGCTGAAATTGGACCCATCTGAAATATTCGAAGGCCAACACATTCGACGTGCAGGCGAAAACGCTCCGAAAGGTTCGACTGTCCTCCGCCCGGGTATCGAGATCAATGGAGCTCACAAAGCCACCATGGCTAACTTCGGATGCTCAACAATCAATGCGTACCGGCCTGTTCGGGTTACCATTCTGACCACGGGAGACGAAGTCGGGACATTCAAAGAAAAAGCCCCCATGCCATGGCAACTCCGGAACAGTAATCGCGAAGCAATCACTGCCCTGCTGGCTGCCCAAAATTGGATTTCCATCTCATCCGTCGAGCACTGCATCGATGATCAAAAGCAGTTACATGAAACTTTGGCAGATCGTCTGAAAGCATCCGATGCCATTCTGATGACCGGTGGCGTATCCATGGGAGACTACGACTATGTACCCGACGTGATCAAGGATCTGGGAGGTGAAATTGTTTTTCATGGTTTACCCATTCGACCCGGCAAACCCGTTCTGGGTGCCGCAACGAAGGAGGGGAAACTTTTGCTGGGATTACCAGGCAATCCGGTCAGCGCTACCATAGGGTGCCAACGACTTGGCATACCTTTACTGGCATCCATGGCGGGAAAACTCAACTGGCTGCCTAAAGCACCCACAGTACAACTCAGAAACGGAGGTCAAAAATCCATTCCGTTGACTTGGCTGCGTCTGGTAAAACTCGTGGAAGATGGCGTAGCCGAACCAGTGAACACACAGGGATCAGGAGACTTGGTCTCTCTCGGTAATAGTGATGGCTTTGTTGAGGTTACTCCCCATGGGACTGGTCAAGGACCTTGGCCATTTCATTCGTGGTAAACCACAAACAGCCGACAGGTAAAGCGTGAAGCAATCAAAATCGCAACACCAACGTGGCGGGTCTGACAGAAGACAACTGCGTTTCCTGCTCCTACATGACTACGGTCAACAGACCAGCAAAAGATCTTTTTAACCACCCACTCTTCAACACATTCTGTTCTTAATGCAAGTGCTCGCTGCAACCCAAAACTCATAATGCCGGATTCCATCAATCCCTATCAGCCATCCGTCGCGGTATCTGAGAACAATGCTGGTCCGGTATCCGAGATACAATTCCGGCTAACACAGCGAATTCTTCGATACGGTGAATCGAAGTATTTGATCCACTGTTACTCGATTCGCTTGATGCTTGGTTCGATGTTGATCATTGCTATAAGCACTGTGATTTTCATCGTCACCGTTTACCTCGGTGCGCTGTCCTTCTTTACTGCACTTATCGGAACCATGATTGCAGCGACCACTGTCTATCTGGCTTTAGTACACCACGCCAAAACTGAGATTCGCCAGAACCTGAAACAATATGGAATGGAGGATGGCGCAGTATGCTCGGTCACACTGCACAAAGGTTCTGTCATCATCAATACTCCAACCGGCCTTTATGATTGGCCAGCTGCAAAACTGAGAAGTTACAAAACACAGAAAGGTCAACTGCTACTGCCGCGCGAGTCTATTTTCTTGATCATTCCGAAGGTGAATGAGTCTACCCGTGCCGAATACAAAAGGTTAGTCAAAGCGATCAAAAGCCAGACTGGCTGATGATTGACCATCTTTCCACGACGAGGCGCTGACTGGCAGGCGGCAAAAAGGGATGGGCGTCAAGCAAGAATGTCAGTGGCAATATTGCCGTGAACATCTGTAAGACGAAAATCACGGCCCGCGTACCGATAAGTCAGTTGCTCGTGGTCGAGTCCCAGCAAATGCAGAATGGTTGCGTGCCAATCGTGAATATGGCATTTATTCTCAACTGCTTCGTAACCATGCTCATCCGTTGCTCCGTAACTGTAACCACCTTTGACACCTCCACCGGCCATCCATGTGGTGTAGCCTTTGTTATTGTGATTGCGACCGTCACCACCCTGCGCGGCTGGCGTTCGCCCGAATTCCCCGCCCCAAATCACAAGTGTGTCCTTCAACAAGCCCCGCTGTTTCAAATCTCGTAACAGTCCGGCAATGGGCAGATCACAGGCCTCGGCTCGAGCTTTGTGATCTGTTGTCAGATTGACATGCTGATCCCAATTTCCATGCGTTACCTCTACGAAACGCACACCTGCCTCAACAAAGCGCCGAGCCAGCAGACACTGCTTCCCAAAATTGGAGGTAGCTGTTTCATTGATACCATACATCGCGAGTGTCTTCTCACTTTCTTTGGAGGTATCCATCAAAGCTGGCATCGCGTCCTGCATCCGGAACGCAAGTTCGTAAGATTCGATCACACCCTCAACCCCCGGATGGTATTTCTCCCGTTGCAGCTTGCCCCGATTCAGCGACTGGATGTAATCCAATTGCCTTCGCTGTTGTTTTTCAGAGAGATTTGGATTCTTGATATCGGGAACTGATTCGCCGCTCCCGTCTCTACTGAATCTTGGCAGGCTGCGACCACTACGGCCAACTTTAGTTCCTCCATAAATTGCAGGCAGGAATGAACTGCCGTAGTTTCGTGATGTCCCGGATGGGGGACTCAGAGATACAAATCCAGGCAAACTTTCGTTTTCTGTCCCCAGTCCATACAGCGTCCACGCCCCCAGGGAGGGACGAATGAATTGCGCGGTACCGGTATGCATTTGAGTCATCGCGCCGGGATGCACAGGCTGATCACACTGCATTGAGCGAATCAGGCAAAGATCATCTGCCTGCTTTGCAACCTCTGGAAAAACATCAGAAATCCACAATCCACTTTCCCCTCGCTGCCTGAACTGCCAAGGTGACTTGAGAAGCGAACCGCCGTACTTACCCCGCTTTCCATGATCCTTTGCCAACTGTGGCTTGTAGTCAAAAGTGTCAACGTGCGAAGGACCACCTTGCATGCACAGAAAGATCACGCGTTTCGCACGAGGTGCGAAATGTGAAGCTTTCGGAGCAAGTGGATTCCGATTTGCCTGCTCGTCCGCATATACGCGGTTCGCCAAGTCAGCGAACGCGAGGTAACCAAATCCAGCAGACACAGTTTTCAGCAAATTTCGACGAGAATGCATGACAATGATTCCAAACGTGTTTCCTTGACAGGACTACTCAACGATCCCAAACAACTCATCAGTCGACATAACGAAATTCAGCTGATGCAAATAAACTCTGGCACAGAACGGATAGAGTTGAATCACTTAATGAGCGTGTCTGCCCCCCGTACGATCTGACAAGCGCCTCGCTAGCATGACGCTCGCTCGATGTGGGAGGACGCCCATAGGCAAGCAGAAACGCGAATTCGATTTGCTCTTTTACATTCCCACCATTCTGCTTGACTCGACTAGCAAAACCTTCACTTTGCCTGATCACAAATGGATTATTCATCATGTAAAGTGCCTGATTGGCAGTATTGGATGACTCGCGAACACCGGTCACCGTACTGGCATCAGCAAAGTCAAACACCTCCAACGAGCGTGGTGCCTGATCACGAACGATGGGTAAATACACACTGCGATATTTGGCGTTTTCCATATCCAACCCGCTGCCAACGGATGAGGTGGCTTTTCGCACTGCGGCCTCAATCATTGCTTTCTGGTTAGCCGTCACCCCTTCCCTGCTAAATCGCCCGTTGCGTTGCATCATGGGAAGATTCGGCCTGCCTTGGGGAACACCCGTTCGTGAGTTGGACTTCTTTGCCCGATCAGCCGACCCAAACCCAGGTCGCCCCATTCCTTTACGGAGGTAATTCAGACGCGAACTCCCAGCGTCACGCGATCGACTTTCATTCTGCAAAGAATTCATGACATTCTTCTTCGCCATTTCCAAGACTTCCCTTGCATTGACTCGCGGATCTCCCAAGGAACCATCGCGTACTCGCACATAGCCCGCTTTAGCGACCTCTGATCCACGAGGACGATCAAAATCCATTTCATCGCTAATACTCAGCATTGCGTCACGAATCGCCTCCGCGTCGAGCCGTCGGGGATTGGCCCGCCACAGCAACGCATTGTCAGGGTCGTATTCGTGGTGTCGCTCGTCATATGCGGCGTTCATGCGATAGACCCTGGAGGTCGCTATCTGACGAATCAAACTTTTCACAGACCAGCCAGAATCCATGAACTCAACCGCCAAATAATCAAGCAATTCCGGATGAGTCGGCGCTTGGCCGGTCACACCAAAATTCTCTGTCGAAGTCACAATACCTTGACCGAGCATGTGCTTCCAAATGCGATTGACCATTACCCGCGCGGTAAGTGGGTTATCGTCACTGCCCAGCCAATTTGCAAATTCAAGTCTGCCACTGGAATCATCCGGAATCTGGGCAGGTGTGGAACATAAAACCTTGGGAAATCCCCTGACAACCGTTTGTGCAGGCTGGTCTATTTCACCGCGAACTAGCAGCTTCACATCAGTCGGTTCATTTTTTTCCTGAACTCCCATGCAGTAACTGTGTGGCTCTCCATTATCATCCACGACTGCGAGTTTCGTTGACAAATTTGCCAGTTGATTCGCGGTCCTCAAACGATTGCGCACTGCTTCTTGCGCATCGATTTTCCCCGCAGCTCGATCACGACGTGCCTGAGTTGCCTCTTCCATCGTAGATGTAATTTCTGCTCGCAAGTCCGCTAACTCTTTCATCGTGTAGCGCTGATCGTAAGGGTTTGGATCGTCGATGGGCAACAAAAGCAAGCTACTTTGTCGTCTCGATTGTGCAGTGCTGAACGTTCCAAACTCTGATGGTGGCGCTCCCCAATATGTATTCGCATTTGCAAACACACCCGCCAATGCGTAGTAGTCGGTTTGCGGGATTGCATCGAATTTATGGTCGTGGCAGCGTGCACACGCCACAGAGGTACCCAAGAAAACCCTTGTGGTCGCGTCAATCTGCTCATCGATCTGATCCGCTGCGAACTGGACCGGGTTTCTTTCGTTTACATTTTTGGGTCCCATCGCCAAAAATGTCGTCGCCACGAGATTTGAAGCCCACTGCTCATCCGTCTTGGCAGGCAACAAATCACCCGCAATCTGCTCTTTCACAAATTGATTGAACGGTTTGTCTTCATTAAAAGAATCAATGACATAGTCACGATACCGCCATGCATGGGGATAGGTCTGGTTTACCTCACGTCCAGTCGATTCAGCAAACCGGGCAACATCAAGCCAATGCCGGCCCCAACGTTCGCCAAATTGCTCATACCGCAAAAGGCTATCAACGACATGCTTGATCGCTTGCTCAGGACTCGATTTCCATTTTTCATTGAAGTATTCAATCTGTTGGGGAGTCGGCGGCAATCCAATCAAGTCAAAACAGAGCCGGCGAAGCACCTTGTACGCCTCTGCATCCTGAGCGGGCTCAATCCCTGCCTGTTCCAGGCCCGCAAGAATGAAATGATCGATTGGGGTGGCAGGCCATTCCCCATCGCGCACATTCGGCGGTTGCACTTTTTCAGGAGCCTGATACGCCCAGAAATTTTCTCGAGCGTGATCAATGTCGTCATCGGTGATCGAAGACTGAACTTTGGAAATCTTGTTGACCCGAGGATCTGGAGCCCCCATCTCAATCCATTCACGGAAATCGTTAATGATGCTGTCTGACAGCCTGCGTTTCGGTGGCATGACAAAATCTTCATGCATCATCGCATTGAAAAGCAAGCTTTCCTCGACATCGCCCGGCACAATCGCGGGTCCACTACTGCCACCAATCAACATCAATTCTCTTGTGTCAAGTCTCAGACCACCGCGAACATTTCCGGATTGATTCGAGTGACACCCGTAACACTCTCTGATGAGCACTGGCCGAATTTTTGCCTCGAAGAACTTCAGTTCATCAGACGTCAGTTCCTGTCCATAAGTCGGTACGACAGCGATCGCAAGAAGAATCGGCAGCACTGGGCGTAAGAAAATCATGGGTGGAATCCAAAATAATCGACCTGAGACGGACAGAGGCTTCATCGAAAGATACCTCAGAATAACGGACGATGACGACTCATTGTGCTGCATTCGGCTCTGGGCGAACCCCGCCGGGACGTGCGTTTTGCTCCTGGTCAACACCCGGAACTCGACCACGCCGTTTCGAGGCCCTCACGGGAGGTCTTGCAGGTAGTTTATTGGGCTTTTCCGCAAAAGCACCTGCAGATTTAGCCTCGCTTCCCGTGCCTTTCGGTGATTGTTTTCTTGCGCCACTGACTCCCAAACCCCGCTGAACATTCATCGGGCTGCCCTGTCCCGGTCTGCTCAGCCCCAGTCTGCTTCGGCCAGCTCTACTGTTACCTGACTTGGTTTGCTGCAATCGTTCCCTCATTCCGCCAAACATTGCTGTAAGCTCCTGTAAATTCAGCATACCGTCACCATTCGAGTCGAATTCTGACAGCATTTTTGATGCAGTATCTGCTGGTTCTCTTGTTGGCATCCCAGCTTTTTTGATGTCTGGACTACGGCGTTCCCCCCGCTGAGGCTTTTCCGTGGCGTAAACCATCGGTGCCAAAAGTCCGATGACTAAGCATGCTAATGCCATTGTGCAAATCTTCATTCGATAACTCTTTCATGCCGAAAACTGTGTTGACTGACTCGCCATGTAATGTGGAAACGGGCGGCAGGCCGGCTGAGGACTGAGAATCGTCAACTTTCTCATAAATATCAGTTCCTCAATGTTTCGCGGGCATTTACTGCGATTTAAGAGCGAAACCTGACACGATTTCGCGGTATTAATCAGAAGC
>JAPOKD010000410.1 GCA_029977825.1 Planctomycetota bacterium
CAGGAAGGTTATACCCGAAATCAGCCGACCTCATTGTCTGGCAAGCGTATTTTTGCACCAGGATCGGCCAGTACGATTCATTCACTGCAAACAGAAGTTCTTGTAACAACGAGGCATGAACTGACTCCCTTGGAATATTCCCATGAGAGACGCGAGGGAAAGCCAAACACAGTCGGCCTTACGAATTCAAATTTCCTGTCGCAGATGGAACGACAAAAGAATTTCAAAATTCCACGCCTGCCACCGGCAAGCTACTTTTTCCGATGCTTCAACATGAAATCAAGAGCGATGATGTCTGCGGCATCCCTCAGGTCAAGCCGCAAGTGATGCCCCTGATCTTTCGCCTCACAAATGGCAAGCTCGATTCCATCACTGTTGATGTAGGTCTTCACCTTGAGTTCGTTCCCGTGAGCTTTCATGACAGGCGGTAACGTGCACTCATTAAAGGCTCGCCAGACAGCCATCCGCTGTTCCGCTGAATGCATCGTGACCTTCGGATTCGTCGTTCCGAGATAGCTCTTGTCCCGATCACCAATCACTTGCATCAAGTGAACGGGCGTGGTGTCTTTGTCAGGATCATGGGCCCCCTTGGCCATCCCACAACTCATGGGACAAACGGCAGCAAACAGTGCACTCTCCTTCGCAAGCCGGTAGCAGAAAAGCCCACCACTGGAATGGCCGGTCGCATAAACGGCCTTTGCATCTGCAAGCCCGTTGGAAATCAGCGTTTTGATGACCTCACGCACTAACCCCACATCATCGTGGTTCACCACATGAAAATCTTCCTTGAAGTTCCATTTCTTTAACGACTGAACCGCGTCCACGCCGACCAGAATCAAATCTCGGCTGTCCACATGGCGCCGCCATCGTGCAACTTGCTTATCCGCATTTCCGCCCGCTCCGTGAAAACAGAACAAAATGGGATAGCTTTTCTCCTTATCAAACGCCTTGGGCACAACCACAACCAGTCGCCTCTGGTCACCATCATATTTGACCTGCATCTCATTCAGTCCCGAGCCAAGTTTCCCGGGTGACAAAACATTCCAATTCGGATCCTGCGCAGTCACTGCAATCGACAGTACTGAGTGAACCAGCGCACAAAGGCCTGCCAAAATTATGCATCTCATATTCACTCCTTGCCCTGCAGACCCGTACACCGACTGACAACCATCCAACATGTTGCAGCCGATTGATTAGCGAAAAGTGTCTTGAACATATTGAATCAAATCAGCAACATCCTGCAACTCAAGATGCTGTTCCAGCCCATCAGGCATCAGAGATTTCCGTGAGGCTTTGAGCATTTCGATGTTGTCACGCAAAACAGTCGTTCTCTTGCCTTCCGCAGCAAGTAACGTGATGCTGGTCGCAGTTTCAGTTTCAAGTTTCCCACTGAACGTCCTGCCATCTGCAGTCAAGATGGAGTAATTAAAATAACTTGCATCTACAGCACCACTGGGGTCAATGATCGACGCCAGAAGTGCTTCTTTTGTCTTATTGGTAATCGAAGCCAACTTGGGTCCAACATCGTACCCCTCGTCCTTGACTTTATGACAATTGATGCACAATTTTTTGAACAGCGTCTGCCCACGGGTCACTTCGCCCTTCAGCTTGATCGCTGATGAATACTGAGCTAACACCTCCGCGCGATCAGCCGACACCTTTGCTGACAGAAGTTTTTTCCAGGAACCTGAATTTTTGTTGTCATTGAGCAATTGTTGCTGAATGGGGGCGGGCAATTCACTTGAACTGACGAGTCCATTTTGCACATGAGCCAACAGACTGGCAGACCAGACAGGACGACTCACCATGACATCGAGTATCTGCTTTCGCTGCTCTGGGCTATGCGACTGCCATCCATCGAGCAGCACCCCCGCGACTTCAGGATCATTGATATTGGCAAGACGTAAGATCACCTGTTGTTGCACAGACGCGGGAGAACGAGGCCCCAACAACTCAGCCAGCAACTCAAAATCCGACTTCCGTCTGTTTTGTTCACGCCCCAACAAATGAACCGCGTTCACGCGACGATCAACGTCGGCAGACTGATCTTTGACACAAAGACGTGCCGCTTGAATGCTGTCTGTAATCCTGTGGCGAACATCATCAGATGCGTGACTGATGGGCCATTTCCGATCCTCAAGTCCGTCGAGTGCCATGGCCAACGAAGCAAAATGTCGGTAATCAATCCGACCTTCCGTGGGAACACAAACGAGCTTGAGAACCCGATCAATTGTTGCCGGATCACCCATGGCGACTGCTTGCCCGATCAACTCACGCACCAACTCTGGTTGTGCTTTGGCATTGATCAGGCTTGCTAAAACCTCCGATACATTACCCGGATTCAGGGAACTCATGGCAGCCGCAACCATGTAATGGTCGCCAGCGTTCACGGCCAACATTTTTCCGAGTGCTGATGCAGCACTGGGGTGTTGATAATTCCCCAAACAGGACATCAATTCCAGTTTCACTTTGGGATCTGGATCGTCAGTGAGTCGCGTCAGGCAATCGATATTGACTTTGATTTCAGACGCAATACGAAGGGCATTACGCCGCACGCCGGGGTGCTGATCTGACAGCACGGTCTGGAGGCTATCAACCGATAGTCGCCCAAGCCCTGACAGCGTCCAGAGTGCATGCAGGCGAGCGAGCGGCTGTTGGCTGGCATGCAACAGTTTCTCAAGCATGGGAACGGCAGCCTGGCGATCTCCTCGCACCAAGATTCGCTGCGCCATGTCTCGCTGCCAGCCATTCGAACTCTCAAGTAAAGCAACGAGCTCAGGCACGGATTGATCAGCAAGCGACCTGCCCGATTCACGGATCGGTTCAAGATCATGTGCCGGATCGTTCCGGACGATGCGATAGATTCTGCCGTGGTGCTGGCCCGCTCTGAACCACGGGCGCAATTCGTTTTTACCATTTTCTGGCAACCATTGGGGATGCTCAATCATGTACCGATACATGTCCACCACCCATAGAGCTCCCTCCGGCCCAGTGCGGGCCATGACCGGTCGACACCAACGATCCTCGCTGGCAAAAAAATCTGTTTTTCCTTCCCCTGGAGCCCGCCTGAATCCAAAGCTCACCCCTTCGTCCCGAATCAGGTTGTGCTGCACAAGATTGTGAAACGGTTCGCAGGTAAAGGCGTGTTGCTCGGCACCCCGATCAAACAGAAAGTCATCACGGTAAATCATCGGTGAGCACGCGGATGTAAAATGCCCCGACTGGCTGAAGCTGTGATAACGTTTTTGTAATTTACTGGCAGGATAGACGGGCGGGTTAGCCGGAGTCACGACCTGCTGCTTTGGATCAGGCGGAGCATAATGTGGATTCCGGCGAATGTTGTGGTCGGACAGAACATAATGCCAAAGAGGGTGGCTATTCTGCACACCAAACCAACTGCCCCAGTCATCGCGGCTTCTTCCATATTGCGAAGGCCCACTCTGTGGGTCAAGCAATCCCTGATCGGGACGCAGTCTGAAGTCGCGACTACCAACCTGGTATTCGATACCGGTTTGTAATGACTTGATTTTGCTATCTTTGCCATACCCGCCATGATGACTTCCACTGGCACAATAAACCCAATTGTCGAGTCCCCAGCGAAGCCCATTGACCCGCAACTGTTGATTCCCTTCAAGAAAACCCGAGTACAGTGGGCTTTGCAGATCTGCTTTTCCATCACCTGATGTGTCTTCCAGGTAAATGATTTGGGGAGCTGCAGTGACCAGAACTCCGTTTCCCCACACCAACACGCCGTTGGGAAAGCTCAGCCCCTCGGCAAACAGCGTGGACTTGTCGTACCGTCCATCAGAATCAGTGTCTTCGAGAAACCGCACGCGTCCTCCGGGCTGTCCCTTTCCGTCCATCCCAAGTGGATAGTCCGCCATTTCCACCACCCATAACTTCCCATCCGGTCCCCAATCAATGGCAACGGGATCCTGAACCAGAGGCTCAGCTGCGACGAGTTCGAGTTTGAATCCATCGGGGACATGAATTGATTGAGCTGCTCTCTCCGGCTCCGTTGGCTGGGGAGCTGAATCACTGACCGAAACCGATTCGACAGGTTGGCTGACTTGCTTGACATCAGCTGCTAAAAAATGCTGATTGATTTCATCAGTTGTCAGTGGTCGATCGTACAACGCGACCTCCTCTAGCATGCCTTGCAGATTGGCAAAGTCGTCAGCGCGTCCGCCGATCAAAATCTGCTTGCAGTCATCGGGATACTCAATTGGCAAATCACCCACGATTTCAGGTTCCGGATCACCATTGAGAAAAACCTTGACCTGCTGATTCTGCCGAACCATCACCACATGGCACCAGCCTGCCACGGGAATTCGCGTCTTTCCGGCAATCAGGTTAGCCGCACGATTCCCGTTGAACAGAATCAATTGCCCAGCGTTGGAATGCGAACCGCCAATACCGAGATTGTCACCAAAGGCACCCTCGATCCCATCGACCGCTCGTGAAAAAACATACGCAGTGACCGGCCGATTCAGTACCGGAAGTTCATTTCGAAACCAGAATTCGACGCTGTATTCATTTTGCAATTGATCAACTTTGGCTTTGACCCGGCCTCCTGAAAAATTACGCGCATTGGCATTTTCATCCAGAGGTGCCGCACCTGCTTCATAGGTAGCGTGCCTGTCGCCGATCAAATCGCGAGCGTTCGACTGGTTGTCATCATGTAGACGCCAGTAAGCAACTGGCTTGGACGCCAGAATGGCTTCACCGTACTTCCGTCGGGATTCCATATCACTTGGCTTGGCTCCAAGCAGCTTCGTTGGCTTGGGCCGCGGCGGCGCAATCATCCCGGATTCCGCGTACAACATGCCCAGATCATCGCTGGCCAAAGCGTGATCAAAGACTGCAACTTCGTCGACTTTCCCGTCCAAGGTGGCACCGCAGCCATCACTGCCAATCAGTAAACGGTTCAAGGGTGCCATGGCAGAGGCAGGTGCCTCAATTTCCGGGTCGGAACGTCCATCCAGATAAACACGAATGGATTTCCTGTCTTTTGTGAGCGTGACACAATGCCAATGGCCTTCCGAAACAATCGTCTTTCCGTTCCATACCTTCCCTCCGTGGCGTAGCAGCAGGATTCCGGCTTGATTTCCCTCAACGGTACCTGCTATTTCAAGGGTTTCTGCTCTGGTTACCATCAGGCCACAGGTGGTCTCACGAACGTTGACTGGCAGCATATTCTGGAACCACATGCTGACGCTGTATTGGTCAGGCTGTTGTTTGAGACCTGCGCTTACATGCCCGCCCGCAAGATAAACCGAACGGTTGCCGTACATATCTGCCTGAAACCCATCACCATCGGGGCCAGGCAAAAACAAAGCGACACCTCCTTGATAATCGGCGTGATTCTCATTGGTCGCATCAACAACTCGTTTTGAAGTCATGTCATTGAAGGACCAATGGGCGATGGGTTTCAGGCTCTGTAATCCCTGTCCATAGGCAGACAGTTTCGTGACCAACGGTTGTCGTTCTTCCCCAGCAACCCGTTCGAGCAGACTCAACAATGTGTCGACAATCAACGGTTCTGCTTCCTTTACCAAACCTGCGGTGCGTGCA
>JAPOKD010000746.1 GCA_029977825.1 Planctomycetota bacterium
GGCTTCACACGGATGAAAGCACAGCAGACATTGCATTAACAGCTCGCTCAAGTTCTCTCTGCGCAACAGGCGTTCAACCGCTCCTGACACGCGGAATTATACTCTTTTTTATCGACCACGCGTGCAGCAAGCGGCGTGCGTGCAACAAGGAATCATTAGTCCTATCGCCTCCCCTGCCAAGCCGGAAAACAGGACCAACGGCGCCAGCGTCACTACTTTCTTTGATCAATGGCCACTAGAAACTCCTGCCTGGTCCCATTCCCAGAAGAAGCGTGTCGCAAAAACAGCTTGCCATCGGCATAAACCGGAGACGCAAACGAGCTGTCCCCCAGCACATTTTTTCCCAACAGCTGAAAACCATTTGGTGAAGCACGAAAAACAAATGTGACCCCGCGCTCGTTTGAAGCATAGATTCGATCCCCCACCAGAAGCGGAGAAGCGCTGACTGGGCCTCCTAATCGTTGCTTCCACATTTCCTGTCCATCAGAACACCGCCAACAGAAGAGGATTCCATTATCAGCAAAGCCGTACAAGTAATCTCCAGCGACCACCATTGACTGTTCATAGCACTTGACCCGATTCTGCCAAACGACTTTTGGTCCCTGCTCATTGACAGAAACACCATAGGTACCAGACTCAGGAAACCCACCACTGGCGAACACCATGTCATTTTTCCACACCATGGTGCCACATGTCGTACGGCTCGTCGCCTTGACCTTCCACAGCATACCGCCATCCTGCGGCTCGTACGCGGCCACTTGATATCCACCACTGATCAGAATCTGGGGTCGCCCCGCAACTTCTGCCAATATCGGAGACGAGTAGCCAGTTTCCTGCGGGCGTTGCGCTCGCCACAAGGGTCGACCATCGAGCTTACTGACCGCAAACAGTCCGCCCTCTCTATTATCCGTTTCTACAGCAATCACCAGCGCATTGCCAACCAAAAGCGGCGAGGCACCGTAGCCGAACCAACCATTACCTGCGCGATAGGGTGCAACAACTCGTTGCCAAATCAGTTGGCCCTGCACAGAAACAGCAGACGCGTAAATAGCATCGCCCACCTGTACGACCACGTACACGGCCTTGCCATCACTTGACGGCGTGCTCGACGCAACGGTGTTCTTCTTATGCAAATAAGAGGGTGGAACAACCCCGCGGTGTAACACCAATTTACCCATCGGTGCACCATTGGTAGCGTTGTATTTCAGCAAGCAGATAGTCTGATTCTGCTCTTCGTGAGTGAGCAAAAAGACATTTCCGCCCACCACGATGGGGGAAGCATGCCCTTTGCCAGGCACGCGGGCTCGCCACGCCACATTTTGATTCTCGGACCACGTCACCGGTACCACTGCTGCGGCCTCTTGCGGAGCGTGACCATCAAACGTCGGCCCGCGCCATACCGGCCAATCCTGACCAGTTGCGACCTGCAACTGCAACGCTGTCACCGCAATTGCAATCAGCAGCGTCAACAGACCCCCATGTGTATCGTTCATATTCGCTCCCTGAACGTAATGCAAAACGGAACCGTGATCGACCGGCAATCAGTTGGCTTTGGTTTTCCCAGTCTCGACTGCCGCACTTCCTGCGTCGGCTTTCTGTTTCGCCTGCTGAAACTCACGCAACTGTCTCTTCAAGGGCGGAGAGTAAGGATCAAGTTTGAGCGCCCGCTGTTGCATACGAATAGCACTGTCAAGATCACCAACGGCAAAATAGCACCTGGCACACGTATCAAGCTTCGCACTATCTTCGGTAATCTTGAGCGAACGAAGACTGAATTGCAAAGCCTCCTTTAAATCACCCTCAGTGTTGCAGACCAACCACGCGTAATTGTTGAGAGCCTCCGCAAGACGCATCTCAGCCTGTGGAATCACTCTTCCTGGAACCATCATGGCATCCAAGTTCTTGATTTCCTGCATGCTGACTTGCTTTGCTCGAGAGAGTTGCACTTTCACCGCATTACGCCAGTCTTCATCTCCATCCATCCGATACATCTTTATCAAAACATCGATGTCCCTTGTATCGCCAAGGAATGCAGACATCATTCGCTGCCTTACGCTCTCATTCATCGCCTCTTGCTCGGTTTCACTATCGGCCACCTTCCCAAGATCCAGCAACGCACGATGGTACTTGACCCGTGCAGCCCATCTCCTTGCAATGCTCGCAAGACTTGGGTTTCCGGTGACCTTGGCCTTGAATTCATCGTCTTTTTCCATGCGTTCGGTCAAAGGTTCGAGCAAGTCAATGACATCCTGATGACGCTCCAATTCGCCGTACATGATCGACAGGTCGCTGCGGCATAACACCGAATCCAAGTTCGTCATTGATATCGATTCGATCACTCCTTTGAATTCACGTTCAGCCCACTCGAACATACCGCGTTCACGCAAGCTGCTGGCGATTTCACGACGCAGCTTGGCCACTTCTTCCGCTTCCTTTGGTTGCATTTTCGTGACCGCATCTTTCCCTCCCGTGAAGGAACTCAGCTGATACGCTTTATCAGCAACCCGCGTTGCCTCATCCGCATCGCCTTCGGCCTTCAAGGCAAAAGCGTAGCCATAAAGCAAGACCGAAGATCGTTCAAACATGGGACGATTTTTCGCATAGAGTGCGACAACAGCAGCATGTAGTTGATTCTCACTGGCCCAATTCGACGCCTCAACCAGGTCATTCGTCGTTACCGGAACCAGATCGGCATTCTCGACCGCCAGCCTCAATCCCTCGTCCCTGTTGCCCATCAACGCCGCACGGACTGCACAAATACGCACCAGGCCTAACACACTTGCTCTTGTTATTTCTTCAGAGGCTAACGAATCGACCGCATCACGCTGCTTACGAACCAGATCACGCCACTTGTCTGCAGAGTACTGGCCACTGATGAGATCATTTGCATAAACCTGAAGCCACTCAGTGGCCTGTCTTTCTACCAATCCCAAGCCTTTCTGTATCACCGCAGCGTTCGCACGACGCTTTGCTGGATCTCGATCAGTCGTCTGTTCCATCACCTCGATTGCAGCACGTCGACTCAAACCCGTTGAGCTTTCGAATCGTGCAATGCGTACTAGAGCTGCAAGGCCGCTCCGGTCGGGCAACTCAGCCAGCATCGAAATGCGAGCTTGACGCTCAGAAATCGACTTGGCACCGTACCCCACCAGCAAGTCGCGAACACTGTCAGGATCCTCACTGGTAAACCAGACAATGGCATAGCTGGCGACAATGGACTGAGCAGACAAAGCAATTTCGGAATCCAGGTCGGTCGATGCCCGACGCAACACGTCGACCGCCTCCAGTCCCATGCGTTTAAGTTTGTCGCGTGCCCGCAAGCGAGTCGCGTAACTGTCAGACCCTAATGCTTCCACCAAACGTCTGGCCTCGTCCGAGCCAGCGACACTATTTTTTCTTCCACCATCGGCATCCACACTGGCATCAACATCCTGCTCCTGTCCATATGAAGCAGAACTCATCGCCGAAGCAAACGCGAAAGCCAGACCGAATGACA
>JAPOKD010000355.1 GCA_029977825.1 Planctomycetota bacterium
ATTTTCTTAATCCGATCTGAAGTAGAAGTAATCAGAGCACCCCTCTGCCGCTCAATTGGCGTCGACAGGATCATCCCTGCTTACCTCAGGAAAAATCCAGATCGAAAACACCATAAACCCGCCCAAGAAAAATGCAGCCCAACCAGCCGTTCGAAGATCAATCGAAAACTCATACAAACCTATCACCCCGAAGAGCATCAAAATCAGTATGGAAATAATTACTTTGAATTTAGTTGGCATTTAATCACTCCGGATATTTGGCAGTCATGTTAGAAGCTTGCCGATTTCACAACGCCATCATTTGAATTGGGTGTACGAACTGTTTTTCGAAGATCTTGCTTCAAATAACGCGTGCTGTAGCCGTTAAAGATATGACCCCAAAATCCTCTTTTGAGATCGGAGGTTCCAAACAACCAATCAAAAATAGGGGTTCCGATACCCATATTAACTTCCATCATCAATGGATGATCGTGATGCGCCGTATGATGCCGGCGCGCAGTATTAATAATCGGCGTATTTCGAATAAGCCAGTTGTCGTTCACATGGCATGAGAAATGAACGAGTTCATAGAACATGTAGCTACCCGTCAGCGCGGCCATCAACAGCCAGCCGAAATTAGGGGAGAGAATCCAGCCAGCGACGAGCGATGGCACGAGAGACAGCAAGGTAAGCACGATCATTGTGAAAGGGGGAAAGAACGTTACACGCCAATCTCTATGATCCGCGAAACGCATTTCTTCGCGCGTAAAGAACTGATGATGCATCAATGTGTGTCGCACATAGAGCGCCCGGAAAATGACGTTCTTGCGAGGCCGATGCATTACATGCGCATGCAGCAAGTATTCGGTGAGTTGATATGCCATGAAACCCAATGGCAAGGCCAGCCATTCCCACAGTTGGACGTTGCGAAGATTGGCAGCATAGATGTAGAGCGCCGTGAAACCGCTGATGGCAATGATCGCCAAGTGCAGCCAACCGTGGTACCAACCCGCCACACGATGTCGATACTCTTTGCGATATCGACGCTGGCGTTCCTTCATCATAGTAGATTGAAGCTCCATGAAAACCTCCAATTAAATTCACCCCAACAGGGGCATGCCTGCCAACAACACTCGATTTCAGCCGCAGTCAATACTTTGACTTGCTTAGTAGCCAGCTTTCAATATCAGCAGAAGTAATGCTCCACTCATTATCAAAATTTGCAACCATGACCTTCATGAAAGATTCGCAAGAATCAGCGGAAAGATTCAAGTCACCGGTGTGATCCAAAAGAAGAGCGAAAGCCAACTGCCGCGGCTCGGCACCTTCGTACCCCCATTCGAACCCCATTTCCGCATAGCGACGCAGGTCGGTCCGGTCAGGCAACAATTGGCCATCGGCGAGCACTTTAATTCCATCGATAGTTCGATCGCCCGTATATGTCTTCATATCTCGCCCCTGGTCAAGTTTGAGGTTCCGCATCCACGGCACCCGCGATAATTTTCATAACCTCCACGTCCCCGAGAGCTCCGCTCAACGAGCCCGTGTAAATAATTTCACCGCGCTCAATCACCACTAGTTTATCTATGTAATCTGGAACATGATGCAAATTGGATTCAGCCATCACAATGGCTTTCCCAGATTGGCGAATCGCGGCGACTCCCTCCGCTACAAGTGGAATGATGGCGGGTGAGAGACCTTCAAAAGGTTCGTCGAGTAAAAGGAGTTCTGCGTCGAGAGCCAATGCGCGGGCGATAGATACCATCTTGCGCTCGCCACCCGAAAGCTCTGCCCCCCCGCGTTTACGGTATCGTTCCAGCTTGGGGAAAATACGATATGCTTCCGAAATGCGCTCCGCAGCAGGTCTGCCACAGGTACGAGTCCACGTCGGAAGTTCAATGTTTTCCTCGACCGTGAGGTCGGCATACACTTCCGATTCTTCAGGGGAAAAGCCAATGCCCAGTTGCGCAATCTGCCATGTGCTCAAGCGCGCAAGATCTTTATCTTCCCACGAGATGCGCCCGGAAACGGGCCGAAGATAGCCCATCAACGACCGAAAAGTGGTGGTCTTTCCCGCTCCATTTCTGCCGAGAAGACATACCAGTTCACCGGCGCGAACCTCAAGACTGATACCTCGAAGAATTCGACTTCCCTGGATGTCCACGGTCAGTTCGGACACGTTCAGCATGGCTGGTGTTCCCCCTCGTTTTTTTTCTGACTACTGTGGACAGGGCCGATCACTGCTTCAAGCATCAAGGAGTCCTTAAAGAAAACATCCGGAGACATATCTCCAATCACACGCCCTTCCTGAAGCGCGATCACCCGATGCGAGTAACGTGCGACCAGTGTCATGTCATGCTCGACTTGAATGATGGCGCTCACCCCTTCCGAGCGTGCCGCCTTCACTAACAGTTCCATAATCCCGTATTTGTCTCCACTTGAGACGCCCGAAGTAGGTTCATCTAAAAGGATGGCCTTAGGACGAAGTGCAAATGCGCTGGCGATATCAAGGAGTTTTTTCTCTCCTTGTGAGAGAGAACCAGCTCGTTCAAAAAGCTTGTGATGCAAGCCAAGTGTTCCAGCAATATGCTGAACTTCGTCCTCGATCTGAGGATCTTTGGTCAATGTTCGTAATGGATTCGAAGCTCTACGCAACCTTGAACTTACAGCAACTGCGATCGTCTCCCAAACGCTCACCTCTGGAAAAATATTGACCAGCTGGAATGAACGGGCCATGCCCATCGCAGCCAACTTAACCGGACCTACTCCAGCAATACTATTTCCCATGAAATGCACCGTCCCTTGGGAGGGGGCCGCCAACCCCGTCAACACATTGACGAGTGTGGTCTTCCCTGCTCCATTCGGGCCGACTATTGACACGAATTCACCGCCTCCGATCTCCAAAGACACATTCTTTAGAGCTTGGTACGATCCATAAGATTTGGATACATTGCATGCGCTCAACATGGCACTCATTGGGCATCTCCCCTTACACGACGTTGCAAGTGATTGGAAATCGTGCCGATCAATCCTTCTGGAAGCACAAGCACGAGAAACACCAACGTAGCACCCAACATAAATCTCCAGTAGGCCGTACTCGATACCAGTACTTCATGCAGCAGAACAAAAATGAGCGCCCCTACCCCAGGCCCCACAAAGGTTCCAGCCCCCCCAAGAATCATCATGAAAATAAGATTGCCTGACTGAGGCCAATACGCAAGCTCCGGATCAGCAAGTCCAGTGGAAACCCCCAACATCGCGCCAGCGATTGCACCGAAAACGCCAGACACTACAAAGGCAAACAGTCGGAGGCGATAGACACGTACGCCAAGGTACCGAGCCTTGCTCTCATTGTCTCTAATAGCGCGCAGCTGGAGGCCAAGAGGCGAACTGACGATGCGCCAGGTGAGCAATCCGAGCAGCACATAAACTATCAAACAGTAGTAATAGAACGGACCACTGAGAAACTGAGTCGCAGTCATATCCCAATCCTGCCCCAGTAACATCGGCCGCAGGACACGCATACCTTGATCACCTCCTGTCAAGTTGTAGAACTTGAACAGGAAAGAGTGAAGAAGCATGCCAAACGCAAGTGTGAGCATGCCAAAGAAGATATGTGTGAAACGGACACAGAGAGCACCAATCGCCAATGCGAATAGTCCTCCCAAACTCGCTGCTGCGATCAAGATCAACTCAAAGTGGAGAACGCCCGCCTGGGTCGCTGCGGCCGCCACGTATGCCCCTACAGCCAAGAACATTGCATTGCCAAAGGACAGCAACCCCGTGTAGCCAAACAGAAGATTCATGCCGAGAAGAGCGATTCCAAATGCCAAGGCAGGCATAAGCATCACGGTGCTGTACGGCGTTAGCATCAAAGGTGCAATTGCAAGTCCAGCTAGCAACACAACAAATGGAATAACGCCGTTAAGCAACCGCGGCTTCGGCCGAGGCCGAATTCTCGGAGAAATTACGTCAAATACTGCGCTCAAGATGCGCTCCTTCCAAACAATCCAACAGGGCGAATCAAGAGGACAACAACGACAACTAGATAGATGGAGAGAATCTCCACTTCAGGAGCTAACGAAACTGCGAACGCCCGCATGAGCCCGACAATGATGGCGCCAACAGCAGCCCCAGCCATGCTGCCCAAGCCCCCGATCACAACAACTGCAAAGGCCTCCACCACGAGTTCAGCGGCCATGGTCATAGAGGCAGCCGAAGTGGGAATAACCAATGCCCCACCCACAGTTCCTAGAATGCAGCCCAGCGTAAAAACCATTGTGAATACTTTGGATGAATTAACACCCAATGCTTCAGTCATGTTCCGATTTTCAGCCGTAGCCCGTACGATCCGTCCAATACGGGTTCGCTTGAGTGACAATCCTAAAATCATTGCGATTAGGATGCTCGCTCCAATGACAAGAAAGTTATATACAGGGATCTGCAATCCACTTATGTCGATCGTTCCATATATTCCATATAGAGAGCTGTCCATTGATCTCGGTGCAGCACCCCAGAAAAAACGAAAAACATCCTGGAACATCAGCAAAAGACCAAAGGTCAGCAAAAGTTGATAGCTAGGGTCTCGCCTATATACGGGACGTAACAACAACTCTAACGGAGCTCCGACTGTTCCAACGAGTACACCAGACAACACAAGTGCTGGAACAAGAAAAATCATCGGCATTTGCCATTGGTGCAAGAGGCCGACAGCCGTAATAGCAAAAAACGCTCCCAGCGCATAGAACGAACCACAGGCAAGATTGACGACCTTTTGAACGCCAAAGATGAGTTGCAGACCGCAGGCGACAAGAAACAAAATCGCGGCTTGGAAGAGACCGGCTAAAAAGAGGTTGGCATACTGCATTGAAGCATCCATTTCATGCGTGTACGGAATTTTTAACTTAGCGGAGTACGCTTAAAGCACACTCCGCTAACGAATAATTACACGCGGAAATCTGCAGTCTTGATCCATTTCCAGTAGTCTGCGCCTGCAGGCTTCTGCAATTGATCAGAAAACGCGGCGGTAATATCGGACAGCCCCGGGTACTCATGCTGAGTACTGTTCTTACTGAAGCCTTGGTAGAACATCTGTTCGGCAATCTTGTCGGCCCGATAACGCCCTCGGCCACCTAGACTTTCGATGTCGTTTCCGGCAATGGCATCAGCGATCTCATCAGTTTTTGGCCAGCGGCCGGCAGCCTTCGCCGCCTTCTCGACACCGGCTTTGTAAGCCATCAGATTGAAGTAGGCGCGGTCAGCCGATGAGGTCGGAATGGCCTTGTAGCGGTCCCTGTATTCCGCAACAAACGACTTCTGCAATTCGGATGCTCCGGGCAAGTCAAAGTAGAAGGTGTTCTGCCCCAGCAATGCACCCTCGGGAACGAAACTGGACCGCAGGTCATTGATTTGACCCCCCGCCACGGTCGACACGATCTTTGCGTTGGCCAGCAGACCTGCCGCGGAGGCCTGCCGAAGAAAGATAGGAAGATCGGAGAGGAAGAGCGAATTGAAAATCAGATCAGGCTTGGCGGCGTTCAATGCCGCCACGTTCGTCGTGAGATCGGTGGCACCAACCCGGATCCATTGCTCAGAAACAACCTTGGCCTCGATGTCATAGCGAGACAACAACGTCTTGAACGTTTCCCAGCAGTTTCGCCCATACGAATAGTCGGAATTCACTCCTGCAATAGTTGCGAACTTACCTTTGAAGCGTTTGATGGCCATGAGCGAACTCATCACTGCTTCACACTCGTTGTCAGTCGACCGGAACACAAAACGAGTTTTTGGCATCGACTCTTGCACTCCGTTTTGTGTCGTTCCATCCCAGCACTGGAGCAGAACACGCTCATCCTCTGCGACGCGGGCGACTGCCAGAGTAACGCCGGTAGAAATCAGTCCATGAATGGCGTCCACCTTCTCCTGCAGTGCCAGATGGCTAAACCGCTCAACTGTGTCCTTGGGAGTGGTCTCCTCCTGAATGACGAGCTCCACTTTCCTACCTGCAATCCCCCCCGACCGGTTGATTCGGTCCACCCCCCACCGAACGGCTCGAATGCTGTCCTCCCCCATGAAGGCAGCCACCCCTGATCGCGGCGCCAACAGGC
>JAPOKD010000075.1 GCA_029977825.1 Planctomycetota bacterium
GATTGCAGCCAACATGATTTTCATCAGTCCGGAATGGGTAAAACGCATGCCGCTCAGGCAGCGAAGTAAGTCTCAACAGGCCGAAGGGTGATACAGCGCTGCAGCAGAAAAAATCCCTACTCGCACTCTCGTTGCCTAACGTGCTTTGCATTGACGAATGTAAAACACACATCGTTGAGCATCCCATGACTTGGTGTCGATAGATGCTGATTCGGCTATCAGGAGTTCGTTGAGGATCACTTGGCAGACGTAGGTGTCATTCCCCGAAGATCAGATGCGGCTTTTATTGACATGCCATGAATGTGGATTCACTACACGCCGTGCCGTTACTGATTCAGTCTGTGATGCGATCCTGCAGTTCCAGCAGTGGTTGGCCTGTCATTTCATCCGGGATTGGAAGTCCGAGTAGTTCCAGCACGGTGGGTGCGATGTCAGCGAGTCGGCCACCGGAACGCAATTCCTGACCCCCAAGATCCGGTTCGACGACTATCAAAGGTACGTCGAAGGTGGTGTGTGCCGTGTGCGGGCCACCGCTTTTCGGATCGATCATCTGTTCGCAATTGCCATGGTCAGCTGTCACGATGAGTGAACCACCCTTGGCAAGCGTTGCTTCGACAATGTTGCCGACGCAGGAGTCTACTTTTTCGACGGCTTTGACAGCCGCCTCGACAACCCCAGTGTGTCCAACCATGTCACCATTTGCGAAGTTCACGATGATCAATGCCGCCTTCTCAGATTCAATCTCTGCAAGAACCTTGGAGGTGACTTCTTCTGCCGACATCTCAGGTTTCTGGTCGTAGGTTGAGACGTCACGAGGTGAGGCGGCCATGCCACGATCTTCTTCCGAAAACGGATCGTCCCGGTAGTCATTGAAAAAGAAGGTGACATGGGGGTATTTTTCCGTTTCAGCACACCGGAATTGATGCAGTTTCAGGCTACTGATGTACTCACCAAGTATGTTTGGCATTTTGGCTGGTTTTTCAAAGATCACCTGCACGGGCAGTCCAGCTTCATAGCCCGTCATGGTGGCAAAGTAGAGATTTTGGATCTGATTGCCGCGGTCAAATCCTCCGCCCTCAATATCTTTCCATTGGTCATCAGGTAAGACGAATGCTTTTGTGATTTCCCGCGTTCTGTCTCCCCGGTAATTCAGGAAGATGATGGCATCGCCGTCTTTGACAAGCGTCGGACCATGAGGGCCCATGATGGTGGTTGCTGCGATGAATTCATCACCCTTTCGGTTTTCATCGGTTGGGTTGTCGTAATACGACTGAATCGCTTCACTCGCCGTGGCTGCAGTTCGTTCCGCTCCCTCGGTCATCATGCGGTATGCGGTCTCGACTCGTTCCCACCGGAGGTCACGGTCCATTGCATAGAAACGGCCAACAACACTGGCGACGTGCCCGACCCCAGCTTCTGCCATCTTGTCTTCCAGTTGCTGAACAAAGTCCCTGCCCCCGGTTGGTGATGTGTCACGCCCATCAGTGATCGCGTGAACGGCGAATTTTTCGCTGGCAAGACCTGATGTTTTCACGAGATCCACGACAGCAAACGCGTGCTCTAAATCACTGTGAACGCGTCCATCAGACATCAAGCCGAGTAGATGTAGCGTCCCACCGCTGTTTTTTACATGCTCAATCGTGTCCTGGATGACCGGTTTGCTGAAAAAGGATTCGTCACGAATTGCACGAGTGATTCGCATCACTTCCTGGTCGACGATTCTGCCAGCGCCAATATTCTGGTGCCCAACTTCGCTATTACCCATGACGCCAGCTGGTAAGCCTACGTCCTCGCCTGAGGTGTGAATCAGTGTGTTGGGGTAATCTCGCATTAGGGCATCGGAAACGGGGGTATCCGCTAGATGGACGGCATTCGCGTGATTCCACTCAGGGTTGGGGTTTTCACCCCATCCGTCACGGACGATCAGAACAACAGGTTTTCGGCGGACTTGCGTCAATGGACCGTTCTCTTTTTTGGGTTACAGAAAAACAGAATTTACGGGCGGTTTTGGAATGATTCGCCGCTCTGTGCCCCGAGCATCTGTCAACTCGGCGACTCATTCCACGTTTAATTTAGCTGACAGGGGCGCACCTCGGAACGCCCAAGGAAATCGTTCCTTTTCGACTTTCAAGCCGGCTTCGAGACTGTGGATTGATCCGTTACGCTAGCCTGTGATTCGTCACCAGTCCCTCAAGGAATTACTTGATCATGCCTCTTTTACGCTTTGATCCCTCCGGCAGTATCAATTCTGATTTTGGTGTGACCGAAGAGCAGGTCTCAGGTTTGTCGGGCATCTTGGACGACTTGCGTACAGAAATCGTCGAAATCGATCCAAAGCAGTACCAGTCAGGTCAGGTACCTGAGAACAAGAAGCCTCTGGACGCCCGATTCTTCTGGCTCCCCGAAGAGCAGTTAGCCGCTTATGAAGCGGACCGTGCTGCATCCGAGCTGGGAAGGATTTTCCAAGTTGCAAATGGTCTTCACAACGAGATTGATGCCGTTGCTGTCTTGGGTATTGGCGGATCCTATATGGGGGCGCGGGCAATGATGGATGCCTGCTGCGATCCGTACCACAACGAACTGACACGCGGTGACAGGGGTAGTAAGCCGCGAATGTATTTCGAAGGAAACAATGTTGATAATGATGCGAGCAATGCCTTGCTGCATCGGCTCAAAGCAGGAGGCTATGGGACGACGGAGGCAGAGAAACGTTTTGCAGTTGTTGTTATCAGCAAGAGTGGTGGAACGATGGAGACTGCCGTTGCATTTCGGCAGTTCCTTGCATCCCTCGAGGCATCTTTGGGCGAACAGGCGTCAGCTGAATTGGGCCGACTCGTAATTCCGGTTACCGGTGCTTCCGGAAAACTGCATGACCTGGCGTCGGCGATTGGGTGTGAGCAGGTCTTCAGTGTCCCAGAAGGAGTAGGCGGGCGATTCAGTATCCTTTCTCCGGTAGGGCTGATGCCAGCGGCAATGTTGGGATTGGATTGCATGAAGCTGCTGGAGGGGGCTGTTGCCATGAATGAGCACTTTAAAAACGCTTCTTATGAAGAGAATGTTGTTTTGCAGTATGTCGCAGTAAACCATTTGCTTGCCAAGCATCGCAATAAAACGATTCGCGTGATGAGCGTCTGGAGCAAAGCCCTCGAAGCAGTGGGTTTGTGGCATGATCAGCTGCTCGCAGAATCCAACGGTAAAGACGGGCTTGGGGTTACTCCGCTGACGACCGTGAATACCAGAGATTTACACAGTCGCCATCAGCAGCATCAGCAGGGACATAATGACAAAGTATTCAATAATCTCATTGTCGAAAACTATCGAACGGATCCTCTGCCAGTGGGACACAGTGCCAAAAACCAGGATTCGCTGAATGACCTCGCTGATCGTACTCTGCCAGACATCATGGAAGCCGCAGTAAAGGGCACAAATGATGCGTTGCACCAAGACGGTCGCCCCACAACCAACATTTTATTGCCAAGTATTGATACCTATGTCTTGGGACAACTCTTCCAGATGCTGATGATTGCAACGGTGGTTGAAGGCAGACTGTTGGGGGTCAACCCTTACGGGCAACCTGGGGTTGAGCAATACAAGCAGAACATGAACAAGAACCTCGGACGCGGCTGACGCAGATATTGGCCTCTGACAACAGTCTTGCTGTTGTCCGAGTCTTACGGATTTCGCACCCGGGAAATTTGTACCAGAATGTGACTCGCAGGAGGTGCATCTGGTTGAAGGCTGTTGTTAGCGGAACGCGGTGGATTGTCTATACCGAAATCGGCATGGATTCAAAGATGCAAACTGGCTGAGCGGTTTCATTTGTTTCACCATGGGTTACTTTCTTTCCATGTTGGCTACAATGGAAGCAGTCCCCTGCCCTGCCCTCTCCCACGATTTTGAAACGATACATCGATGTCAGCAGTTGACCAACTTTTTGCCGCTTTGCGATCTGATGGTCGTAAAGCGTTAATGCCATTTTTCACTGCTGGCGATCCGGATATGGCTACTACTGCACGGATCATTCAAGCCGCGCAGGCAGCTGGTGCCAATTTGTGCGAGGTGGGGGTTCCGTATAGCGATCCGATCGCAGATGGACCAGTGATTCAAGCTTCTTATCAACGCTCGCTTGACCGTGGTTTTCGGCTTCAGCAGATCATGGAGATGGCTGGGAAACTGAAGTCAGAGGTCACCATGCCTTTGGTGTCGATGGTTAGTTACGCGATCATCTATCGCGTCGGCTTGAAAGAATACGTGAAGCAAGCAAAGGAGGCGGGTTACGCTGGTGCTATTGTTCCGGACCTGTTGGTTGAAGAGGCGGCCGAGTTGTCGCGGATTTGTGCTGATGAGGACTTTAGTCTGGTTCAGTTGGTGACACCTACAACACCTCGAGAACGTCAGGTCAGGATTGCTGAATCTTCCTCTGGTTTTCTCTACTACGTCTCGGTCACCGGAATCACAGGAGAAAGAACAGCTCTTCCTGAGGATCTGGTTGGCAATGTTAAATGGCTTAGGGAGCAGACCGATTTACCGATTTGCATCGGTTTCGGCATTAGCGGCCCTGAGACTGCTGCAAGGCTGGCTCCTGTTGCTGACGGACTTATTGTGGGATCGGCCGTGGTCCGGCGTGTTCACGATGCAGAGAATTCTGATGCGGCTGTGACACACGTTACCGATTTTGTGAGATCGTTGCGGGACGCAATCGACAACGCGCCTAACGACATTGTTTGACAGATTGCTCCAAACGCGAGAACAGTGGAAGCCATAGTTTCATGGATCAAAAATCTCGACGAGACTTTCTCAAAAAAACCGCTGCAGCGCTGCCGATTGTTTCGGTAACAGCCACCAACAAGGCAGACGCAGCAGATGAAAAAAGTGAGGAGAAGGCGCAGAAGGCAGAGTCTTGGCAAGGCCGCATGACTGCGCCTGACGACGGCAAGCGTTACGGCTGGTTTGTCGATACACGACGATGCTTTGGCTGTCATGCCTGTGAGGTCAGTTGCAAATCAGAGAATGATGTTCCGCTGGGCAACTATATTCGTCAAACCACTTATCTCGACAAAGGTAAATACCCCGAGGTAGCCAGACTGTTTTTGCCCATGTCCTGCCAGCATTGTGAGGACGCTCCTTGCATCAAGGTTTGCCCGTGCGGTGCGCTTCATAAAGAGGCTGGAGGCACGGTGGCAGTGGACTATGACATCTGCTGTGGCCATGGGTCTTGTGTCGATGCCTGCCCATACGGTGCGATTTACATGGATCCAGTTGCCAGTCAGGCGGTCAAGTGCCACAACTGCTATCACCGTGTGGAATCCGGGATGGAGCCAGCTTGTGTACCGACTTGTCCGGCTGAGGCCCTGCAATTTGGTGACCTCAATGATCCGCAGTCAGCCGTCAGTCAGGCAATGAAACGAGCGGGGGATGAGGATGTGGAATTGGTGCAGATCCGAGTAGAAAAGGAGACAAAGCCGCGGATGTGGTTCGCAGGACCCGCGGCGGCTGAAATCGAGCCGAAACTGCCTCGCGAAGGTGAGTCTTATCGGCCGGAGTCATACGATATCTATAACTGGAAGGAGGGAGATCAATGAGTCAAGATCAAAGCCCTCAATCGCACCTGAGTCAGCGTCGCCGTTTTTTGAATCTTGGATTGGCGACGATCGCAAGCGGCGTGCTCGCCAGTCGCAACGTAGAGACTGGGGCCAAACAGACACCTGCCCCCGGTGATAAGAGTGCGACGGATGCCCGTCCAGTCATGGACTCGCCTCGGCAAGGAATCGATATCGAAAAATGGCGAAAACTCAAGTCTGAACCTTATGAGTTCGGTTCTTTTGGAGAGATGCCCGGTGTCTGTAATCTGCCTGGGCCTTTGGCGAAGCGAAATTGGCCGGATCGCTCTAAGTATGACGGGGCGGTGAAGGTCCCCGGAATGTGCCAACTGTGTAGCACCGTGTGTGGGATGATTGGCTACGTCAAAGATGGCCGTTTGTTGAAGGTGGAAGGCAATCCCAATGACCCCAACAGTCGTGGTTATCTGTGTGCACGTGGGCAGGCTTCCCTGAATCACCTCTATCATCCAGAGCGTTTGCTTTATCCCTTGAAACGTGTGGGGAAACGTGGTGAGGGAAAGTGGAAACGAATCACTTGGGATGAAGCGCTCGATGAAATTGCGGGGAAGCTCAAGGCGGTGCGAGACTCCGGGCATCCAGAGGAGTTTGCTTTCCATCAGGGACGACAACGCAGCAAGGATGCCTTAAAGCGTTTTCTGGATGCCTTTGGAACAAAGACTCAACTTTCACATCGTTCATTATGCTCGGGCAATCGGCGGGCAGCCAATCTCACTGGTTTGTGGGAAAGTGATTGGGATCTGAATGATGTTGAACATTCAAAGTACATCCTCAACTTCGGATCCAACGTTTTCGAAGCGCATCAAGGTCATGTTCCATTTGCGAGTCGCGTACAACGTGGACGCTTCGAAAATGGAGCGAAACTGGTAACGTTCGACGTACGGATGTCGAACACGGCTGGTGGTAGTGATGAATGGCATTCTCCATTTCCCGGCACAGATGGGGCGATCGCGTTGGCAATGTGCAACGTGATCATTTCCGGAAATCTGCATGATGAACAGTTCATTGAACGATGGACCAACGTCAGCGTTGACGAACTGAGGGAACATCTGAAGTCCTATACTCCTGAATGGGCCGAGCGAGTCAGTGGTATTTCGGCTGACGACATTGTGCGAATTGCCACCGAATTTGCTGCTGCGGCGCCCGCTGCTACCACCATTTGCAACCGTGGGAGTTCTGCACACCTCAATGGTTTCTACAACGATCGTGCTATCGGAATGCTCAACGCATTGGTCGGAAGCGTTGGCAAAAAAGGTGGTTGGTGTTGGTCCCCCTGGGGCGGTTTGGATCCGGTAGTCAAGACACCACAGATGCCGCCCGGGGCACAAACGCAAAGCGTGCTTGAAGATCCTCCCGAGTATCCACTCGCCAATGTATGGAGACGGATGCGTGTAGGTGAAATCGTCTATCTTTACCTGTTGCAGGATCGGGCCAGGTTGCAGGCGTACATGACGTACAACCTTGACTCACCAATGACTTGGCCCGAGGAAAGCATGACCCAGCAGATCCTGTCTGATGAGACGAAGATTCAGTTTCATGTCTGCATCAATGCATTTTATAACGAGACAGCACACTTTGCCGACATCGTGCTGCCATGGACGACCTTCATGGAACGATGGGACTTGGATGCGCGAGCGTCATACAATTTGCGGCCTTACGTTGGTCTAAGGACGCCTATGGTGGAGCCCCTCGGTGAATCTCGCGATGTTCGGGATTTTTTTCCCGAGTTGGCCCGGCGAATCGGCGATGGCATGGAAAAGTGGTATCCCGAAAAGAATGTGAAGGAGTACATGGAAAAATGGGCTTCTGCTGTCCCCGAAAATCCCAAGACCGGAAAGCAGGGCCTTGAACGATTGATGGATGAGGGCGTTTGGGAACAGGAACGCGCGCCATTTTATGAGCCTTACAATCAAGTCCTGTCAGATTCCGAAATGCAGGGAGCCATCGTTGATGATCAGGGGCTGATTACCAAAGACGGTATCGGTATCGGAATTCTGGTCGATGGCTCGCCTCTGAGAGGATTCAAAACCCCAAGCCGGAAATTTGAAATCCGCAGTGCGTTTGTTAGCAAGATTGGACGCAATGAGGATTGTTCTGATTTGATTGCAGCCAGTGGAATGGTGAAAACAAAAAATCGTCCCGATAGCCACCTGCCGCATAACGTCAAAATTGAGGATATGCCAATCTGGATCCAGCCTCGTGAATTGCAGGACTTACCAGATGATGAGCTGGTCATGACCAGCTTCAAGTGGAATGTTCACAATCATGGGAGAACCATGAACTTGAAGTGGCTGGCTGAAATCGTTCACTCCAATCCCGCTTGGTTGAATCCTGAGACCGCTGGACGCTTCGATTTGAAGGATGGTGACTGGATCGAGATTACATCCTTCTATTCACGCGAACTTGAGAATGTTTCTCCACATCTCAATCGCACGGACTTGCCCGAGTCCAGCGGTCGACGAGTGGTGTCGAGTATGCGTGTGCCCATTGTGATCATGGAAGGCATTCATCCTCGTGTCATTGCGATGAGTAACAGCTGCGGACACACCCAGTACACCTCAGTCGCACAGGCTCGAAAAGAACCACTCGATAAGTCGCAGTTGGCTGGCTGCGATCCTGAGACCTATCAGGATGCTGACTGGCAGAGAAATATGTGGTGGCAGGATGATTCTGGTGGGGACCACACCAAGTGGCAACGCAATCGCGGGAATGGGTGGAACCAGAACAGGTTGATCCCTATTGCTCCAGATCCGGTGACCGGTCAACAGGCATTTCATGACACCGTTGTTCGGATCAGGAAAATTGATTGATTCAGAAATCCAGAATGATGAATCTGTGGCAACAGTGTATGCATTGCTCGCGCGGTTGTGGGTGCGGGAGATTGATTCTCCTCTGCTCGCAGGCATGTCAGAGGAGCCGCTCGTTTCGGCATTGTCGCAACTGAATTTTGCGTTTCCGGGTGAAACGCTTGAGCAACTGGCCACTGAATACTGTGCACTGTTCATTGGGCCGAAGAATGCATTGTTGCCTATGCAATCGGTTTGGGAGAAAACCCAGTTAGGTGGCCAGTCAGCAAGTTCGGTTGCGAAGTTTGCTGAGCTGATCGGGTATTCGATCTCGGCACGGGCTCTTTGGGACCATCTTGGTGTCCAATTGGACTTGATGTCCCACTTGGTGTTGGCGACCAGGTCCCGGGAGCAACACGAGAACGATGGCGATGTCGCATGCGAAATGGCGACTGCATTTTTTGAACGACATTTGACTTGGCCATCTCCACTGCTGTTGGCGACTTCGCAGAGAGCCTCTTTGCCTTTCTATCGTTCCCTTGCAGAAATCACACAGGAATTCCTTAAAATGGAACGCACGACGCGTTTTTCGAAATCTCTGTGAATTTGTGAGTCTGAAAATGCGTGTCGCAGAAACATTTCGCTTCAACATTGGATGTCCTGCTATGCACTTATCACGACCCGGTATCCTCCAGCGATGACATACAGCCATGGCAAAACCCACACCTGTACCGACTGATCCTGCTGAGTTGAAAGACTTGGCATTGGCCGTGTTGCAAAATGACAGATTTCCTTATCTTGCCACGATGGATGGCGATCAGGCACGTGTTCGCCCCGTTTCGCCTGTCAGAACCGACGGATTTACGGTCTACATTGCCAACTTGCGCACCTACCACAAGACACTTGAAATTGCGGAGAATCCAAAAGTTGAGTTGTGCTATCTCGACGAACATCATCATCAGGTCCGCATTACCGGAGTTGCATGTATAGAGCAGAATCGCGATCTGTTGCAGCAGATCTGGGATGAAAATCCTCTGCTTCGAAATTATCTCGGGTCCATTGATAATCCGGACCTGATTGTTTATCGAGTTGATCCTGAAACGGTGAGATACATGCGCGAGTGGGCATTGGAGTACCATGATGTACCATGGTTTTGATTCAATCACTCGATACGAGCATTGACGGAGTTGGGGACAACCGTGCGTGAGTTACTTCGAACTCTGCCATTGATGTGTATCGTCTTGCTAGTGCCTATCATTCCCTTCCTGTTCATGGGCGGTCAACTGAACGATTGGCTCAGAGGCTTGAGTGAAAATCCCCCTGACCCCGCCGCCACATTTGCATTGATCGTAGGTCTGTTGGCAACGGATATCCTGCTTCCGATTCCGTCCAGTGTGATTAGTACTCTCAGTGGTTGGCAGTTGGGTTGGCTTTGGGGAACCTTGGCCACGTGGTTGGGGATGAACGTGGGAGCTTCTTTTGGTTTCGCATTGGCACGTCGATATGGTCGGGCCTTTGCACTGTACTTTTCGCGGGGCCAGGATCTTGATCGGATTCGAAAAGTGAGTGATCGCTATGGGCCGCTGGTTCTTGTGCTGACGAGGGCGATGCCCGTATTTGCTGAAGCCAGTGTTTTGATGGCAGGAATCCATCAATTGGCATGGCGAAGGTTCATGCCAGCGATCGTGACAAGCAACCTCGGAATCGCCATTGCCTATGCAGCTTTTGGCGACTTTGCGGAGCGCAATCAATGGTTGCCATTGGCACTCACTGTTTCGGTTGCTGTACCCATTGTGGTGGCAGGGTTTGCCAGACGATGGCTGCCAGAGAGTACGCAACACCAGGTTGAAGGCTCAACTAAGATCGAATCTCACTGAGAAAGTTGCCACTGTCTGCTGTGGCTAATAGCGTGGTGGCTCGATTTGGTGTTCATGGAGGTCACAACCGTTACAGTCGTCACAGATGGCGATCTTCCCTGACTGTTCAGGCTTTTCTGGTCGTCAAACCCGCGTTAACCAACCAGTTTTACGCAATCGGTGTGCTAGGGTTTTTTGCCACCCTTCCACTCTGTGCCTTCTTTCACGGGGACACGGAAAAGTCAGGTACTTTCCCACCATCCAAGGACATAGACATGACTGATTCCAGCATTGATCAGACCACCGACGAAAACGTTCTGACCATCGATCGACGTACTGCTGATCGTAGAGCCGATAACACCACAAGTGACGTGGGAAACACTGATACTTTGGATACTGGCGTTGTCAAAGAGCCGCGACGCAAGAAACAACGTCGACGTCACATTGATCCAACAACCTGTGAACGGGATTACAGCAATCCGGAAATTGAATTCATGCGTGCGATGGACGATTACAAGCGTGACGCAGGACGTATGTTTCCTACATGCAGCGAAGTGCTGGAGGTTATTCGTTCGCTGGGATATTACCAACTGACAGAAGAGCAAGCAGAGATGCTCGGGTTGGAAGAAGAAGTTTCGGAACAGGATGAGAACAGTGCTGATTCGATGACAGACGAGTCCGAAGATTTTGTGGACGCTTAATCGCTGAAATTCACGTCGGCTAACGTCGATATCTGTTTAAATCATGAGCAGCCTGGAATAACGGTCACATTAGTCATGTGGCCGCTTCTGGGCTGTTCTCGGTTTATGAGGTGATTGTGTGCGGCGATTGATTCAATTGGTAGCCTATCTCTGGACGCTTCCCAACACGCTTTTGGGAATCGCTTGCGGGTTAATTCTCGCTGGAAGATTCCAAGTCGTAGATGGTGTGTGCGAAGTTCACAGTCCGTTAATCGCTGCTGTGTTGAAGCGATTTCCCCTGCCCGCCAGTGCGATCACTGTAGGGCATGTGGTATTGGCTCGCGATAAACAGATGTTAGCGATGACGAGAACCCATGAACGTGTTCATGTGCGCCAGTATGAGCGTTGGGGCATCATGTTTGTTCCGGCGTATCTCTTCGCCTCCGCATGCCTTTTCCTGCAAGGTAAAGATGGCTACCGGGAAAATCCGTTTGAAAAAGAGGCGTACGCGGTCGAGGGTGCGGACTTCAATACAACATCAAACGCGACGAACAGAAGATGATCGCAGCAGGATTCAGATGTTGGGATACCGCTGTTCTCAATTCCAGGCCTCAATCGGCAACTCGGCAGCAAGTTCATCCATTGAAACGATGAGTTGATTCATCAATTCAGATTTCTTCAGTTGGCTGTCGAGGGGTTTGCCTACAAACATGTCGCAAAAAAACGGCACTAGCAACGCTTCTCCCTTGGGTAGAGCTTTGCCGAGACCATGCATGAATACAGGGGTGATTGGTATCTCCGGGTGTCGTCGTGCGATATGCGCAACGCCACTCTGGAATTCATCCATTTTTTCCGGTTCACCCCGGGTGCCTTCAGGGAACAGCAAAACAATGCCATCGTTCCGAAGTACCTCGGAGATAGGGTCCAGTGGATGTTTTCCTTTTTCACGACGGACCTTACTTCGGTCAATTGGGATGATTCCAACAATCCGTGTCGCAAACCAGCGACGCAGTCTGCGCGTCATGAAGTAATCCGCTGCTGCTACGGGGCGGACACTCGGTAGACGCTTCAGACCAAGCACATTCATGAGAGCGAATACATCAAGATGGCTATTGTGGTTGGCAACGATGATTGCCGGTCCGGAACTTGGTAGTAGTTCCCCACGTCGCACGTTGGTTCCCAGGACAATCATCATCAATGGACGCACGATCAATGCGAAAAATGCTATTCGTAGAATTTTGTTCATTGGTGATAGCAGTAGTGGATGAAATGAAAGAAGAATGGAGCTGTGAAAATTAGATTTCCCACGCGATCCAGTACGCCTCCGTGCCCGGGAAGTGTTGCGCCAAAATTTGTGATCTTCAAGTCACGCTTGAGAGCAGATATGCACAGCTCCCCGGCAAAGCCCATGCACCCGATCATGAACCCTGCGAACACAGCGTGAACAATATCCATTGGCGTAATCAGGGGCCCAATAAAGCCTGCAAGACAAGTTGTTAAGCAGATTCCGCCGATTAAACCTGCATAAGTTTTTCCAGGAGCGATGTTTGGCGATACCTGTTTCTTGCCCAGTGGTTTGCCCGACAAGTATTGGAAAATATCATTGGCTTCCGCCATGATGACTAAAAATATAAGTAACCCGGGCCCCGGTGTTTGCTCGACCAGACTCATCGCAGCGTTCGTTGCGTTGGAGCCGCCTTGTCGCAGGGGGATTGTTAGCAAATAGGCGGTATGTGACAGACTGTAAACCGTGATCATAAGCGCCCACAGCAAGGTTCCAGCAGCATTTTGGAACCCATCGCCCTGCCCGATCATCCACATTCGTGTGGGTAACCACGCAAACATGATGACGGGAATGAATACAAGGAACATCTGATAGTTGTCAGTCGCAGCGAAATAATACTGGGGAATCACTGACAGATAAGCGTAGAAAAGAACTCGACGGTCAGCGCGTCTTGTGGGCGACATTGAAAGAAACTCTTTCAATGCGAAGAAGCTGATAAAGCCGAAGAAATAGACACCACCATGGGGAGATATGCACAACGCGAGCGAAAAGAGCCCTGCCAACGCCCACCATGTGCGAATGCGATGGCGGATCAAGTTGTCGTCGAATCCAGAGAAGCAACGCATCTTGATGAATAGGATGCAGTTTGAAACTGCAAGTGCAGCAAAAATCGAGATCAGCGTTATGCGGATTTCCCATGCAAGGTGACTCATCGTTTTGCTGTTAATTCGCGCTCGGGTTCCAGAGAATGCTACACAACCGTAACTGCTTCGATTCTAGCATCAGACTGTCTGGCAAAGCTGGCAGCCTGAGAAGCCATCTGCGGCTCACTTTGTTTCAGATTGCTTTCCAGCTTTTCAACCGGTAAGAGTTGCTGTTTCCGTCTGGGCAGGCAGCGGTTCCGATGCGTAGCGCTCATCATAACAGTCACCAAAGGACGTTGTGACAGCATGGTGGTTGTTGGGCCAGTACTCCGTGCAAAGGGAGTATTTCCTGTGGCTACGGTTGTTAGTGATTCGCCGGCAATTCTATGCTTGCAAATGGGAGGAATGGTGGCGCGTGATAAGGACCATTGCCCGTTTTATTACACAAATTCAGTGTTTTCGTGCAGCGAACCTCCATTTGTCCAAATGTGGTGAAACTTGTCTGGTTGTTGCTCTTCATTCTCCGGTTTGGC
>JAPOKD010000294.1 GCA_029977825.1 Planctomycetota bacterium
CGCGGACGTCGGACCCCAGACCCCGAGTTTTCAAAAACCAGAGCTGCTGGCTGGCCAGAATCCCGAACTTTGATCTCCGTAAACCGTCACCCCACCCCGCACGGACGCCTACCCATCCGCCCAACCGTTACCCCTTCACAACCAGTCACCGGCCTGATCATTTCCGCTACAGAAAAATTGCCGTTTAGCCCAATGACTTACTTACTCTTCTCACTTAATATGGGGATTGTCAGCGGATTACTACGAATGCTCGGTTTTGCGACTCAGGTATTTGGTGGTTAACGTTCCGCGAGGACTTCTCCTGAAGAGCTGAGGGATATGCCCCTGAAGGGCATTGCGGGGGGTCCTTGCTGCCGCTTTCCGGCATCAGGATTATTGCTCACTGCAACGCTCTGTACTGGAACCTTGCCAGTGCAGGGTCACCATGGTCGTGCCCGCGATGACCGCCGCCAAAGCACAATCCGAACGGCAGATTTCCAGAAAACGTCCACCGCAAGATCGGGACATCCTCACAACTCAAGTAACCCGTTGTGAGAGAAACTACTGAGCGAGAAACCCATGAGCAACCCTTCCATGACTTCAATGGCCTCAGACCTGGCGAACCAGAACCCAGTCGGCAGCAAGCAAGTACGCAGTGACCGGTCAGCACTCGACTTCGCCGACGCATTCGCTGGTCGACACATTGGGCCGACGGACGCCGACATTGAAAGCATGCTTGCCTCACTAGGCTTCAAAACTCTGGAAGAGCTGAGTGACGCCACCATTCCCCGCGACATCCAGCTTGACGGTGAACTGGACATTGCCAGCCCGCGAGGAGAACACGAGTTCCTTCAAGGTCTTGCGACAATAGCAGCCAAGAACAAGGTTTATCGTTCCTGCATCGGAATGGGGTATACGGGTACCGTCACCCCGCCAGTCATTCTTCGGAATGTGCTTGAAAATCCTGGTTGGTACACGCAGTACACACCTTATCAGGCTGAAATTGCACAGGGCCGGCTGGAAGCTCTTTTAAATTTTCAAACAATGATCGCTGACTTGACCGCACTGCCTTTAGCAGGGGCAAGTCTGCTTGACGAAGCTACGGCGGCCGCCGAAGCGATGACGATGTGCTGCGCCGTATCAGGCAATCGCAAGAAAGGATTCTTTGCCAGCGATGCCTGTCATCCCCAAACGCTTGCACTGTTACAAACACGTGCCGATGGCCTCGGCATTGATCTATCCATTGGCCCTGTCAGTGACATCGATTTCACCCACGGTGAAGGTGGCCTCTGCGGGATGCTTCTGCAATACCCAACCACTGACGGTCGAATCAACGACTACGCCGCATTGGCTCAGGAGGCCAAGAAACACAAATGCATGACGGTGGTGGCGGCTGATCTGCTTTCACTTACTCTCTTGAAACCACCGGGTGAATGGGGTGCAGACGTTTGCGTGGGCAGCGCTCAAAGGTTTGGTGTCCCCATGGGTTTGGGTGGCCCTCATGCCGCGTTCATCGCAACAGACCAGAAACACGCTCGCAAGCTCCCTGGTCGCATTATCGGAGTGTCCAAGGACTCCCACGGCAACCCAGCCCTACGGATGGCCATGCAAACACGCGAGCAGCACATCCGTCGTGACAAGGCCACCAGCAACATTTGCACGGCTCAGGCACTGCTGGCCATCATCAACTCCTTCTACGGGGTCTATCACGGTCCTGAAGGCTTGGCAGCCATCGCGAAGCGAACGCAAGCCTACACCTGTGCTCTGATCCGCGGGTTGGCACGACTGGGCCACCACACTCTGAGTTCCGGGCCAGTCTTTGATACGCTGCGCATCCGGCTTGGCAAGGGCCGAACTCATGCAGCACGCCAAGTGTCCGATGCGGCTCGTGAACGGGGAATCAACCTTCGTGAGTACCCAGATGGCACTTTGGGCGTGACTCTGGACGAAACCGCAGACAGGAGTTTGATCGCCGACCTGCTTGCCGCATTCAACTTTGGGCACTTTACAGGCTTTGACGTCGACCAGCTTCTGGCCGAAGCCGAAGACGAAGGAATGCTGGAACTGGATCAGTTCGAACGCACCACTTCGTTCATGACTCATGAAGTATTCAACTCCTACCACAGCGAAACCGAGCTGCTCCGCTACATCTTCAGGCTGATGAGCCGAGACCTTTCTTTGGCGCATTCGATGATCCCACTTGGTTCATGCACCATGAAGCTCAACGCGACCAGCGAAATGATCCCTGTGACCTGGCCCGAATTCTCCAACATCCATCCCTTTGCGCCCGACACTCAGTGGCGGGGCTACACGCAGATCTTCCGACAGCTGGAAGCATGGTTGTGTGAGGTGACCGGATTCGCCGCCGTCAGTTTGCAACCCAATGCAGGCGCCCAAGGCGAGTATGCCGGCCTACTGGTGATCCGGGCCTATCACGAGCACGTGGCACGTCAGGAAGGACGCGAAAACATACGTGACGTATGCCTGATCCCTACTTCAGCCCACGGCACCAACCCGGCATCGGCCGTCATGGCAGGCATGAAAGTTGTCGCAATCAAATGTGACCAGCGCGGCGATATCGACATGGACGACCTGCGTCAGAAAGCAGCCGCACACGCCGATAACCTTTCAACGCTGATGATTACTTATCCGTCAACGCATGGCGTATTTGAATCGACAATCCGTGAGGTCTGCGAGATCATTCACGACCATGGGGGACAGGTCTACATGGACGGGGCCAACATGAACGCACAAGTCGGTTTGACGAGCCCCGGACGCTGCGGAGCCGATGTCTGCCACCTTAATCTCCATAAAACCTTCTGTATTCCTCACGGTGGCGGTGGCCCCGGAATGGGGCCGATTGGCGTCGCGCCGCAGTTGGTTCCGTTTCTGCCTGCACACCCCGTCGAGCGACCCGACACCGCCGGTGAATTTGCGATTGGCCCCGTATCGGCGGCTCCGTATGGAAGCCCCAGCATTCTGACCATCAGTTACGTCTACATCGGCTTGATGGGTGGCGAGGGACTGAAACGGGCCACGCAAGTCGCGATCCTGAACGCGAATTACATGGCCAAACGACTCGAGGGCGAGTACGAAATTCTCTACACCGACGGTCAAGGTTATGTAGCCCACGAGTTCATTCTTGATTGCCGAGCCTTCGAAAAATCTGCCGGAATCAGTATCGACGACGTCGCCAAACGTTTGATTGATTACGGGTTTCATGGGCCGACGATGTCGTGGCCGGTGCCCGGCACCCTGATGATTGAACCAACCGAAAGTGAATCCAAAGCAGAACTCGACCGTTTCTGTGACGCGATGCTGTCCATCAGGCGTGAAATACGGGCGATTGAAAATGGCGAAATGGACCAGAAAGACAACCCGTTGACCAATGCCCCACACACGATGCAGGAAATTGGCAGTGACGACTGGCAGCACCCCTATTCCAGAGCTCAAGCCGCATGGCCAGCCAACTGGCTCAGAAGCTCAAAGTTCTGGCCTGCAGTCGGACGGATCGACAATACGTACGGGGACCGAAACTTGATCTGCAGTTGCCCGCCGATGAGTGATTATTGCGAAACCGAGGAGTAATCACCTGACCGCTGTGTTCCCGTCACCAACGCATGAATTGTGTGCTTCATTTCCCGCGAGAGCCCCCAGTTCAGTGTTCACACCCCACGGGCACCAACGTCTCGTGGGACTCGCGTTGGAACGCATCCTGATCTGCACGCCGTGGGATCTGACGCAATACCGCAAGAAGTGTCGTCCAATTAGAGAAACCACACAGCGGGCCGCCCTCCGACGACACCAACCTCAGCCTTGTCACTTCCCGTTTTCAGGTTGTTTCTTTCGTTGCTGCTCACTGTTACGCTTCTTCCGCAGGAATTCGTACATATTGAAGCGTTCCGGAAACGCAACCTGATTCGCCGTGGCCCACGCTTCCCACATTTTTATCATCTCACTCCGCTTGTCCCCATTCACGTTGCTGAGATCTCTTAACTCGGTTCGATCGGTTTCCAGGTCATACAGTTCCCACGGCTTCTTGTATTCACGCACGAGTTTCCAATTCCCCCAACGCATCGCAGCATTCCCTTCGTGCTCCCAGTAGATCGGCTCAGTGTGAATGGGATCGTGACTGCCTGTCAGTGCTGCAACCATTGACTTTCCTACACATGGTGGAAGATCAGTTGGGTACTTACCGCCTGACAACTCAAGGCAAGTTGCCATCACATCAGGCAAATAGGCAGCCTGACGCATGAAGCCTCCGCGCTGGATCTGTTTCATTCCTTTTGGCCACGATGCGATCATGGGTGTGCAAGCACCACCCTCATGAACGAAATGCTTGTAAAGACGAAAAGGTGTGTTACAGGCATTTGCCCACGCCTGCCCGAGGCGAACCCCGGCAACCGTTTCCAACGGCGGGTCCTTGACCATCTTCTCGGAACCCTGCCCAAGGATCCCACCTTCCTGGCAGGCACCGTTATCGGAAAGGAACAAAATGAGCGTATTCTCGTACTGATCAATCGCTCTCAAATGGTCACACAATTTCCCGATATTCTGGTCAATGGAGTCGATGCACCCGGCATAGGCAGCCATGATCGCATCAAGCTCTTCCTTTTTCTGGTCTTTCAAGCCATCCCAAACTGGGCCTTCGTGCGGTGCAGCAGCCGTCTCTGCTGGGAACATTCCCAGCTCGACTTGCTTCGCAAGTCTCGTTTCCATTAGCGCGTCCCAGCCAGCAGAGTACTTGCCTTTGTATTTTTCAAAATCCTTAACCTTGGCGTTCAGCGGCCAATGGGGCGCGTTGTAGGCAAGATAAAGAAAGAACGGACGCTCATCTGCCTCGCAAGCATCACTAATGAACTCGCAGGCAACATCGGTAAATTTGTCGGTCGCGTAAAACCCGTCGCCGGTTTCCACCGGCTCATTTCCGAGTGACATCCCGCGATCGCCCCCTGGCTTGAAATAGTTGAACGCCCCCGAAAGCCCGCCGTAGAAACGATCGAACCCACGTTGCAAAGGCCAACACTCGCGCCGTTGCAGTCCCAGATGCCACTTCCCTGTCATGAGTGTGTGATATCCGGCAGACCGCAGCACCTCTGCCAAAGTGGTGCAGCGATCGTTGAGATATCCCTGATAAGGACCTTCAAAGCCCAACGACTGCTCAGGGGGTTCCGTCATATGACCAATACCAACCTGGTGGGGCTGCAAACCGGTCATCAGACTGGCACGGGTCGGACAGCATCTGCCAGAGTTATAGAACTGAGTGAAACGCAAACCGTCCGCCGCCAACTTGTCAAGATTCGGTGTCTCGATTTCACTGCCATAACAACCGATATCGGAATACCCCATATCATCAACCAGAACCACGATGATGTTTGGCTTTTCTGCAGCAACGACAGTGCTTCCCAGACACACCACACACGCCAGCAGGAAACCTGTCCTTCCAACCACCGCCTTACTGACTTTTGCGAATTTGGGGGGCACGTATCTCAAAACCGACTCCTGATGCTGCTGTTGTGATTTGATTCACAGGAAGGACTGATATCACACACGGTTTCATGAAGGAACGCGAGGGTGAGCAGGGTGCCCCCACCGCGTGATGGATTCCAAAGGGGTACAGCACATTACGACAACACAACCCGGGTACCGTCAGACACCCAGCGGTGTTTCCGCACGGACGCATGTGCTACCGCCGCTTGAGCACAAATAAAGCATCCGTCAGATCATTGTCAAACTCACGTTCTTCATCGATATCATAATCAAAGTCATAGATACCTGCGATCTCATAAAGGTCACCGACCTTACCAAGCAGCTTTTTGGCTTGTGCAGGCGTGTAGATCCTCAGTGGAAATTCACTTCGAATGCGTTCGATCTCACCTGACTTCTTCACGGCTTTGACGGAAACGCGAAGCATCTCGCGGCGTGTTTTCCGATCAAAGTCAATCACCTTCAAAGTAACATGAACCGTGGTCCCACCATGCTTTGCTGTCCAACGTTCGGTGCATTCAGGATCGGCATCCATCGGGATCAGATGGAAACCGAGGATATAAAGTCCGCCCGGACGCAAAAGCGACGCAACATTGCGCAAGTGATTCAAAGCCGCCTGTTCATCAGTCAAATGCCGAAAAGTATTAAAGGTACAGAAAGCCGCATCAAAATCATGCTCGAACCGCATCGCTGTCATATCCTGGCAGCGCAAGTCAGCCTTGAGCCCACGACGCCTCAGGCGTCGTGCAAGATAATCAAGCATGGGTTGGCTTAAATCGACACCCGTCAAGTCGTATCCCCGTGCCGCCATTCCAGCAACCAAACGACCGCTACCGCACCCCGGCTCCAACAGACGACAAATCCGTCCCTCACCGAACCGTGAAAATGCCTGTTCAAAAAAATGCACTTCTGCGGCCGTCTCATCACGGAACACCATATCGAAGTATTGCGGGTGGTCGTACCAGGATGCCATGTCGCTACTCAAACGGAACAATGATGAAACGGATATTTTCAGGTCGTTAACGGTGGCCTCGGTTACTGCTGGAGCCACCAATGCCGGAGAACCGATCCAGCACATATCGGCTGGGATGGACAACGAGCACGCGAAGCGGTGTCCCGTCAGGACACGCAATTCAGCGGCACTGCCATGAGTGCAACGCGATCGGATCTCGATGCGTCTTCTGATTCTGGCTCACTCGCCACAAGATTACCCGAGAAGCCGAAATTAGTCACCAAGCACCGAAACCGAAATCACTGCTCCGGTACTCGATCGCAGTCCTGATCCATGAAACGGACGCTGAACCGCCTGGTTTGCGATGTGGTGGTTTGCGATGTGCTGCTGCCCAGCACCAGATCCCCAGCACCAGATCCCCAGCACCAGATCCCCAGCACCAGATCCCCCGCACCAGATCCCCAGCACCAGCACCCCCGCAC
>JAPOKD010000155.1 GCA_029977825.1 Planctomycetota bacterium
GAGTAACTGCGAGTCAGGCACGGTCTCTGAAGCGATCAACCCAATTTTTCCGAAGGGAACGGTTGTTGGCTAAAAAGTGCTCTCACGCGAAGAGTTTTGGCTGCGAGTGGTTGATGGACGGGCACCACTAGAATGAGAGAAAACTACGATGTCGAGCAACGACAGTAAGCCTGTGGAGCCGCAGCAAGCGGCGGAAGAAACAAGCGACGCGGACGGGACTCGAACCCGCAACCTCCGGATCGACAGTCCGGGGCTCTAACCAATTGAGCTACCGCGCCATTGGCTGGAGGGAAAAGTATATCGACACACTCAATACTCGCAAGGCCTTTCCGACACGGGTTTTTTAGACGGGTTTCGCCAAATGTTGGAGTTTGACGATTGCAACGGCGTCAGGGACAGGATTTACGGTAAATAACCAGAGTTAAGTTTTAAAATTACTGGCTAAATGTTCTACTCTTCAAACATCGCAGCATTTGTTCACCTAGTAACCAGTGACTTCACTTAAAACACGTGCGTGGAGAGGCAGCTAGCAACTGTCAAAAGTGGGATTACCATGTTTGAGCTGATAATGGCCAACCAATCGCTGACCTCCTGGTTCCTTGAAGCATGGGCCGAGCTAGTGCGGTATTTTCATAGCATGAGCGTTACCCAATGGGGGGTCGTCTCTGCAAGTGCGGTGGCTTTTGGCTTCCTTTGTCTCCGCGGAAATGGAATTCGGCATCATTGATGGATTTGATGCCGGGCCTGGTCCAGCGAGTCATGCATGGGAACTGCATGTTTGGGCATCGTGGGTTTCTTGGTTCAGTACTGTTCTATGCAAGTAAGGCTAATTGCATCCGCGTGTGAATTTTTCCGCAAAACGCAATAGCTCGTCCGCTGCTGGCAATTTGCTTGGGAGAACAAGCGGCTCTCGTCCGTTTCGGGGCTCTATTTCCCGGCTTGCGAGATTTGTTTCCCCTTTTCCGTTTGCCGAGATTATCGGAGAGAATCGCCAAAGGTTGGCTGGTATCGGGATTTTCATCACAGACCAGATTGGTGTTGATTCGATGTTTTCCACCCCATGCAACTGACCCGGACTGGCAGAGTGGGTTGAGTTCTCTTGGTCATGGCTGTACTCCGAAAAGGTTTTGCATGAAGGACGGGCCTCGGTATCATGGGTGTGCGGTGCTATTTTCCGCATGTTTTGAGTGACCCAACAGGCCGCGAGAGAGGGAAGATGCCGCTATTCGAAATCGAGACAGATTCTCATATCATTATCACGTGGGCCGATGATGAGTCCGCGGCCCGAAGCGTTGTAGCAGATGCTTACCCGACTGACGAAGTGGTTCGTTTAACCAAGCGGCCACGCGATACATGGGTCATTAGTAAAGGTGCTCTCGGATTGACCACTCCCAAGTTGGATCCGTGTGCAGTGGCTCGTGAATGTCTGAGTCGATCTGCTGGTGACAAAGTAAATGCCATTCGTCTGTATCGGATGGAAACGGGTAGTGACCTGGAGCACGCAAGAAAGGCGATAGAGTCGAACATGGTGATGGGTTGGTGACTTGAGCACACAGATTTCGGCTAGAATGTTGGCTCCATCGTTTTGATCCCTCTTTTTCAGAGTCGCATTGTTTAATGCCGCGTTTCCCTCTCCTCTTTGCGGTTTTATGCTTCCCGCTGATCGTGGGCTGTGATGGTTGTCGGAAAGACTCAACAGTGAATCCTGATAAGGATTCTGAGTTAAATGCGGAAGATTTCTCGGCTGGGCGACCCATGCCCTATCCCACTGATGAGAAAGTTACTACTTCCGGAATCAAGCCCGGACATTGGTTCACTGCTGTTCAATCACTGAAAAGCAATAATTCTGACTCGCGTGGTGACCTGAATAGCCTTTCTGGAATGGTTCAGGGACCGTCTGTGGAAAACGAAACCCAGGCGAGTTGGAGCGACGCCGCGGCACTGCGTGGTGGCAGTATGGTTTCCCGCCGACCGGTGGTGTTGCCCAAGGGGCAGAATAAGAAAGTCGATTATCGCACGTTAACACCGAGGCGATTTTTTAATGAAAATGCAAAGTGTTATTTGAGTAACCGGTTTGTTTCTTCGGAACGTGCGGAGACGTTCTCGACTGGTGCTTATCCATTTACGAAAATGGGACCGGCGGAATATTTCTTCGTGATTTTGACCGAAAGACCTCAGCGCTTCACGCGATTCCAGGTCTCTGACTGGAGTCGCGCAGTTCGCGACGAGTCCAGCTTTGATCAGGGCGAATCGGTCATCAATTACAGGGTGGTCATGCCCTCTCCCAAAGATTACTCCCCACTGCCTTTGCCGTTGGCTGAGACAATGTTGGATTGGACCAGCACAGCTGTTGTCTTCTGGGATGATCTGCCGCCGGAAGCTCTCACGCCGCAGCAGCAAACAGCTCTTGCAGACTGGGTGCATTTTGGTGGTCAATTGATCGTCAATGGCGCGGCGGCCGCCGACTCAATCAACAAGTCCAGTATTGCCGATTTGCTGCCACTGAAACCTACCGGGAATATTGAGCTGGACACGAATGCAGCAGCGGAATTGCTTGCCAACTGGCAGGTTCCAGAGGATCCTTCGACTGACCAGCAAGTCGCTCTGGTGAAAGGCCGCGAGAGTCGAGTTGCAATTGATGGCGTTACAAACACAGGTGCTGAAGCACTTGATGGAAGCGGCAACTTGATTTTGTCACGTCGAGCAGGAAGTGGTCGAGTGGTCCAGTCGCGCTGCGACCTTATGAGCGATTGGTTGACCTCGTGGAAGTCTTACGACAGTTTCGTCAATTCGGTCTTATTGTCACGACCTCCACGCCGGGTTGATCCAACTCGCAGCGATGATGGAACGGGGGCAACGAACTTCCGGACGTATTTGTTACCCAATGGCAGCGAAACGCAACTTGCCGATCCGACCATGAATACACGTTTTCGCATTTCGGCACGGGATGCCGTTTTGCCGTTAGCGACGGAAGTTGTCCCGCAACCGACGGTTGGATTGCTCAGCTCGCAAGACCCCTACACTCGGGTTGATACGTTGTCGGGTATTGGAGGCTGGTCGGACAGCAGTGATGTGCTTCGTCTTTGTCGTGAGACACTGCGGTCCGAAGCAGGGATTGAAATCCCCGATTCGTCGCTAGTGTTTCGATCGTTGGGCTACTATTTGTGTATTCTGATTCCGATCAATTATCTCATCTTTCGGATGTTGGGAAAACTTGAATTCGCCTGGCTTGCCGTTCCATTCATTGCAATTGGCGGCGCGATTTGGGTCGCTCGTGAAGCACGCTTGGATATTGGTTTTGCGCGATCACAAACTGAAGTGGGGTTGCTGGAAGTTCAGACAGGTTGCGACCGTGCCCATCTGACGCGAGTCACAGCGATCTACAACTCTCTGTCCAGTACCTATGACATCGCGTTTGACACACCTGAAGCCGCTGCTCTACCGATACGGCAGGGCGATAACGCACCACCTATCTCTGCCGTGTTCAAAACAGGTTACGCCGAGGGACCCACCTTGTCCGGCATGGTTGTTGGCAGTAATCAAATCCGCATGTTGCATGCTGAGCAAATGTTCTCGTTGGGCGGATCATTGTCGCTGGATGCCAATGGAGAACTCGTTAACGGAACAGATCGAGAGTTGTTTGATGCAGTTGTCGTTCGGAAAGATCTGCTTGGGAAAATGGAGGTTGCCAGTGTTGGCCCCTGCCCCGGCCAATCCAGTACCAAACTGCGTTTTCGTCCTGCTACAGATGCTGAGGTCGCCAAGAGTCTGTCTGAGGAAATGAATTCATTGGAACAGGCTTTGGTGCGATCTAATGCAATTGTTCCCGGCTCAGCCAGATTGGTGGCACGGGTCGGTGGTCCTTTGCCCGGGATGGCAATCACACCTTCGGCGGTGCAGGTGTCATCCACAACGACAGTTCTGGCCCATCTGGAATACAGCCCATGGCCAACTCCATTGGCTGATGTGAGTCTTCCGAAAGAAGAAGTCCGAGTCTTGAAAGACTCGGACATCCAAAAGCCTTGAGTTGTCTTTTGACTAGACCTGTTTTCGAGCTTAACTTCAGAAATATCAGAAACGACGCATGATCACACTCAAGGGTTTTGGCAAAGATTACGGTGATTTTACCGCTGTGGAAGCGATTGACTTGCATATCGCCGCCGGTGAGACGTTCGGGTTCATTGGACCCAATGGTGCGGGGAAAAGTACTACGATTCGATTCCTTGCGACATTGTTGAAGGCAAGCCGTGGTCGTGGTGAGGTGGCAGGATGCGATGTCATGGGGGATCCTGTTGGGGTCCGTCAGTCAGTTGGCTATATGCCTGACAACTTTGGTGTTTATGATGGCATGCGAGTTTGGGAGTTTCTGGACTTCTTTGCTGTTGCGTATCGCATTGGTCGTGTCGAGCGAAAAAACATCATTGACAATGTGCTCGAGCTACTGGATCTGACTCACAAACGCGACGACTTTGTCAATGGATTGTCACGCGGAATGAAACAGAGGCTGTGCCTTGCAAAGACTTTAGTGCATGATCCCCCGGTTCTCATTCTCGATGAGCCAGCAAGTGGTCTGGATCCGCGTGCACGTGTTGAAGTGAAAGCGCTTCTTAAAGAACTGAGAAAGATGGGAAAAACCATTCTGATCAGTAGCCACATCCTGACGGAGTTGGCTGATTGCTGTACTTCCATTGGGATTATTGAACGTGGACAGCTGTTAATGCATGGTCCGATTGACAGTGTCTATCGGCAGATACGCCGTAACCGGATTGTCGAGATCCAGTTTGTTTCGGGTGAAGATGCCGGGATGTCCATCTTACGCAGCAGTCCTGACTTGAGATCCATCGAAATGGCACCCACAGCGGTGATTGCGGAACTACAGACGGACGATGAGGGCTTGGCAAATCTGATGGAAGAACTACTGAACGCAGGCGTGCGCATGAAGTCTTTCAATGATCGCGACCCTACCTTGGAAGATGTCTTTATGACAGTGACCAAGGGTCTGGTTACGTGAGTGTTACTGCGTCGTGAGGTGTGCGAGCAGACCAGCGGCGGTAAACACAACCGCCTGTCCGACTGGTTGGTACCACTCCGGAATTTCACTCCCGGGACTCTTTGTCAAAAAGCTTTTCAGCGATCTTTTCAGCAATTGCTTCTGCTTTGTCTGTTACCGTCACATCAATGATTCGCCGCTCTTCGAATGAGCGTAACCATGTTTCCTGGCGGCGGGCCAGTTGGCGCGTGTGGGCCGATACTTCCTCGATCAGCACACTGGTATCTTCATTGTGTTCCGAGATCCACTTGATAATTTCTCGATAGCCAACTGCTTGTTCGGCAGTGCGGGAAAGTTGTCCGTAATTGTCAAGCAGAGTTTGCACTTCAGTAATGAATCCATCTTCGAACATTTGTTGCACACGTTCGTTGATTCTTTCATGTAATTGTGAGCGTTGCCAATTCAACGAAAATACGTTGCACTCATTCGGATCCTGATAGTGATCAAATTGAATTTGGCGATGGCTGATGGGAATACCAGTATGGTGCGCAACTTCCAGAGCGCGGATCATTCTGCGGGCATCATTGGGACCGATGCGGTGTGCCGCTAAGGGATCAACCTGTTGTAATCGGGCTCTTAAGGCTTGGATGCCGTGGCTCTTTATGTCTGCTTCGACTGCTTCACGGAATTTCCAGTCGGCGGGTGGACCGGGGTCGAAGCCTCGCAGCACTCCTTTCAAGAACATTGGGGTGCCGCCAACAAAGATTGGGCGGCGACCTCTTTGGCGGATTTGTTCTACTGCCGTATGTGCCGCAGCCAGATAACAGGCGACACTGAAGTCCTGGTTCGGTTCCACCAGGTCAAGCAAGTGGTGTGGCGTGACCCGCTGATCCCGCGCGGTTGGCTTGGCTGACCCAATGTCCATTCCACGGTAAACAGCGATCGAATCGAGAGAAAGGATTTCGCCATTGATCATCTGTGCCAGCGCAATGGCTGTTGCACTCTTGCCTGATGCGGTGGGGCCAGTAAGAACAATGGCGTCCTGCACCAGCGGCTTGTAGGAGACAGATTCCTGGCCTTCTGTGGAGTTCTGTGGCATTGCTACTGGTATTTCTGAGTGTACCGGACATCGATCGATTCAATCCGGTAATCAAGCCCCCGGTTTCGCAGAATCATAGCCAGCCCCGACAGGATCGTACAGTCAGATCAGCGGCAGGCTTCTCTCGTTGGAGTCCGCTGTGAATATCACTCCGAGATGGGACGACTTTTTGATTCCTTCAGCCACCATTCAAAAAACTCGTAGATCTGTTGATTGGACTCAGGGTTGGGCCCGTGTGTATCCCGGTTGGTCATGGCAACGCGATTCTCGAATCCGAGCAGCTTGTTGACAGAAATCAGGTGATTCAAAGCAGACCAGCGCTCTGGACGATCCGCGGTGCCTCCTGAAATCAGAACAGGGCGTGGGGCCATCAAGGCATGGAGTTCAGTGAGATCGTGACCTCCTTCAATCAAGGTCTTGTAGGATCCTGTCCGCGGTTCTCCCTCACTAGGCAATTTGCGGAAGCGTTGTGATTGTGACGGTGTATTCGGTTCACCAAGATCAAAGCCAAGGTACCACGCATCCCAGTAGTTGACTGAGCCACCGGGGTTCTCTTTTCTGCGATCGCGTTCATCGAAAACAATTCCAGCGTCGGACCATGCCGCACAAGCAAACTTCTCGTACAGGCATGAGGCGAATAGGGACCATTTACCCCCGAAAGAATGGCCCACAATGCCGATCCGATCGGGATAGACTTCAGGACGGGAGGTAAGAAAGGTGTGAGCATTAGCCGCAGCAAAAGCGAGTGCTGACAGTGGCTGTGTGTTAACTACTTTGCCCTCGCTCCCAAAGTACTGACCACGATGCCCGGCCTCACGTGGGTTGTCAAAGTTCACGCCAGAATTGGGTTTTCCAATGGAAAGAGTGACAAAACCTCGTTTTGCCAACTGCCACCCAAAATCTCGGAGTTCAAGACCCTTACCGACACCTGTCTGTGCATCGTAATACGGCACTAGCACCGCGGGAAATGGTCCGTCGCCATCTGGGATCAACATGAAGGCGTCGACCATTTCACCACCAATACCGATCCCGATCTTTAATTGTCTTTGGGTAATGTTTTCACGACGTGTCACCATGACTTGCTGGGATTCCGGTTTGGCGAATAGTTCAGGCCAAGGTCCCATGATTTTTTGCCAGTTGCTGATGATCTCTGCTCGCCGTTGCTGCCATTGCTCTGGTGTCTTGATGTTGGATCCATCTTTCTGCACCAGTGGTGAACGATAATTTCCCATCTGTGACTGATAGGCAGGAGGGCACAGGAAGAAGTCTGCCAACTGAGCGGGTGGTGCGATATTGTTGCTGATCCACGCTGCTCTTCGTTGTGTATCTTCTGCTGCCCGTGTCTTGCGGGCCGAGATGCTTCGAAATTCCCATGGCAGTTTGCTGTTGGTCGGGAATTGGTCGAGAACTTTTTGGAGCTCTGTTCTGCGTCTTTCAGCGACGTTTTTTTCTGCAGTGCGCAGTATCGTTCGTTGTTCCAGAGGATCGACGGCCAAATCGTAAAAGCTTCCATCTGAATAAAGCTTGTAACGCTGATCTCGAACGACGCGGTCTGTTGCATACTGGGTGAATGTCCATGGACGTGTCCACGAACTATCGTTCTGTTGTCGGAGGATACTCGCGAAGCTTTCACCGTCGATCTGGAGTTCCGCAGGCACCGGGACCTTACCAAGGTCGGCAAGCGTTGGAAGTATGTCGGCAGCATTCAGTAACGCATCGCTTTCCACGGCCTTTGTGATCCAACCTGGACAATTCACAATCAATGGCATGTTGATACCACGCTCGGTTAATGAATAGATTCCCTCGCCAGAGATTCTGCCATTCCGCATTCCTCCCAGACTCTCCGGCATTCCCTGATCTGAGCCGTTATCGGTCCCGTTGTCAGTCGCTATGAAAATCAGTGTGTTGTCTCGCAGACCTAACTCGGTGATGGCCTGTACAAGGCGGCCAATCAGGTAGTCAGCGTAATGAACCATGCCGGCAAATTTTTCTCTAGCTGATGCGTTCTGGTCGGTTGTGTGTGGAGTGGTTGTAACCGGTATGTGCGTCAGAATTGCTGATTGATAAAGCAGGAACGGTTCGGTCCTGTGCCGTTTCATGAACTCAATTGAATGATCTGTAAAAACATCGGGTCCAAATTTGCCGTTGGCGTCAATTTTCTTACCGTTGCGTATCACATAGGGATCCCAGTACCGCTTCTTGTGGCCGGGTAATCCTGGTTTAGCTTCTGGCCAAATGCAGTGATCTTCGAAACCATGCTCTGTTAAGGCACTCTGCTGCTCCGGGTCGAACAAATCATTGATTTGCCACTTTCCAGAAATGCACGTCCTGTAGCCCGAATCTCGCATCAGCTTTGGAAAGCAGATTTCGCGTTTCCAATCTAAGAAACCGCCACCATAAATTGCTGAGTCGTGATGTGTGTGCCAACCTGTCCGAAACGGATATCGGCCCGTCAACAGCATCGTTCGTGTGGTGCTGCATACCGGGGTGACATAGAAATTTCGAAATTTCATACCCGTCGCGCACAGTTGGTCGATGTTGGGAGTTTGGTTCTCCTGACTGCCGTAGCTTCTCAACCAGTCTTTTCCAAGATTATCAAGAAGAATGAAGACGATATTGGGCCGGTTGTGCACTCGGTCTGATTCTTCAGCGGCGACTGTGATGTTGGACAGAAGAAAGATTGTGAATATCGCGACAAGTCGATTCATCGGAGTGATTTCCACCGAGAGTTGCAGGGGCATCATCGGGCGATTCTTGGATTAGCCCGTGCCAGGATCTGAAATAGCGTATTGTAGATTGAGATCACATTGAATGAGCTCCAGTCCTGTCCACATTCGTGTCAGGGTTCTCACAGGTTCAAAGCCAAAATTGCGCGCTAAAGTGATTGCGTTGCAATTTGGGTGGGGGATATCCCAGAAGGTAGTGCGGTTTGTAGATGCCAGTAGATGATCAATGACGTGTCGTGCAGTGTCGGGGTGGGAAGCTGTGACCGGACCGAGATAGCTGGCCAAGTGTCCCTCGCGTAGCATGCCGCAAGCTTCCTGGTAACGCGTGACACCAGAATGCCTGGCTAGCCGGTTCAACCATTGACGTCGCGAAACTCCAAAGGCTGCTTCATCGAGATCCAGGTTCCACCCTGAATCGGATTCAGACAAGTTCACCATGCTCGGACAAGGCTGGTCATCGCCTTTCCGTTGCCAGCGATGGAATGACCATTCGTCACGGAAACCCATTTGGCTGTATACCAATTTTCCCGTGGGTGTTGCATCGAGTTTGATGCAGCGGATTTTTCTTGAATGTAGGTGATCAAGACAGGTTTTGATTAACGCCCTTGCGATTCCTTGCCGGCGATATTTTTCGTGAACCAGCATCATTCCAATCCATGCCAGTTGCCTTCCGTAACATGTGGTTGTGACTGTACCAATGATTTTTTCGTGATCGTTTATCACAAAACAAGCAGTGGGTTCATGCTCGATCAGACGTTCCCAGTCCGTTGCTATCTGGTTCCAACCTGCAGCTCGGCATAATTCCAGC
>JAPOKD010000415.1 GCA_029977825.1 Planctomycetota bacterium
CTCTCTTCGCATCTTTGTACCGATGGAATAATTACTGGAACCTGCCGCGTCTGAGGAAAACATTTCAACGCTCACGACAAAAACGGCTCGTAACCACCAACATCGCGGCATATCTGGTCATCTACGCGGCAATCACAATTGCAGCAGGGCCCTCCACCGTAATCACCACTGTTGGGCTAGGCTTGTTCATCAGCTTCGCTTTGCAAGACCTGCTGATCCTGAGCCAGCACACCCACATCCCAATGAAGATCTCTGAAGGCAATTCCGTTCGGCCCTTCACGCCAAAGCAACAAGAAGTCTTCACGCGTTCATTGCTATTCCCAACGTGGTTCGCTCGCCTCATTTTGCTGAACTTTGATGCCCACGGCTTGCATCACATGCTACCCCGAATTCCCGGGTATCACCTGCACCAACTTCAGGCTCGAGAAACACTCAACTGCATACAATGGTGGAAATGGATACTAGCTGCAAAAACGGTCCCCGGTGAAGTCCTGCTGTTTCAGAATCAGGACGATACTGGATTCCACTTTTGACAAACCGATCCACCCACTGGAACCCGATGCCAGATCCCATTCATTGCACTGTTTTTCTTTTCGTGTCACTGCTGGCGGCAGGGATTGGTCAGACGCTGTGGATGCGTAGTGCTTTCTCACGTCGATTCAATGTGGCGATCGATCAAGGGTACACATTTCGTAACAAACCGGTTTTTGGTGAAAACAAAACGTGGCGTGGCTTTATTTTCATGGTCCCAGCCACCGGGGTGTGTTTTCTTCTCGTGCACGCTGCGATGCGGATCGTGCTGTCAGGTCCGCTACTATTATGGCCCCTCAACCTGTCGCAGTTCTTCTTGCTTGGATGCTGGACAGGCTTTGGCTTCATGGCAATCGAACTGCCCAACTCATTCGCCAAACGCCGAGCCAACATTGCCCCAGGTGCTCCCGCCAAGAGCAAGTGGGTACGGCTCACCTGTTTTATCGTGGACCAAATTGACTCGATCGTAGGTGGTCTGCTCGCAATCTGGATATTTGTTCCCGTACCGTTAAGTGCAGCAGGAAGCCTGCTAATTCTCGGCGGTCTTGCTCATTACCTCTTCAACGTTGTGCTCAAACATTTGGGACTCAGAACGCGAGCTGCGTAAACACAAGAATCAAATTCATGACCAGACAACAGCCTGCACCACCGACAGCTTCCTTTGCTGATCGTTGCATCACGCCATTACTGGATGCAACAGAAGCAACGGAGCATGGTGAAAAAGCATGCCGACTTGGCAACATGATGCGTCTTGGCCACCCAGTACCGGAAGGAGTAGTGATTGGGAGAGATTTCTTCATAGAAACGCTATCTAAAACTGATACACAGAGTTTTGTCGACGCGAGATTGCGTGGCTTAGACATCGAGGATCTGGCAGGGATCGCAAAGGCGTCCCAGGAAATCGAAGCGCGCATTATGGATTTAATATTACCCGAAGCCTTCACCGAACACCTTAGCGAGATGGCTTCACCGCTTCTCGAGCATGGTCCTGTTGCAGTCCGCAGTTCCGCCTGCGGGGAGGACTCGGACAATGCAGCATTCGCCGGACAACTTGATACATTCCTCGGCATCAAAAATCTGGTGAACCTGAAAAATGCCGTCCTGCGTTGCTGGGCATCCTATTGGTCCCACCGGGCGTTGGTCTACCAATTGGCACGCAAGGCTGAGTTGAAATCGATGGGGGTCATCATTCAACGACAGGTTGACGCTCGTTACTCCGGCGTTCTGTTCACCCGCAACATTCAATCACCCGAGAAAAACCAACTGTTAGTCGAGTACTGTCAAGGCTTGGGAGAACAATTGGTGTCTGGTGAAATCACGCCGACCAGCATAATCCTTGATCCGAGCGGCCAGATAATCCACGCAACAGCCAGCACATCCCCGCAGGCATCCCACTTCGACACATCACCGTGCGATTCCGAAGTGCATTCAGAAGACATTGAAATTCCTCCATCTGCTAACCCAGAAACGCAGGATTCCCTGCCGCTGCTTTTTCTCGAGGGACTGGTCCGCCGGGGGCGTCAGCTCGAGGAGCAATTTGACCATCCCCAGGACATCGAATGGAGCATCGCTCAAGACGGCACGCTCCAAATTCTGCAAAGCCGCCCTATCACAACGATGGAGAGGCCTCAAAGTTGCATAGTGTGGTCGAACGCCAATGTAAATGAAAACTTTCCGGAACCAATCTGTCCGCTGCTGTACTCAATCGCATCCTGTGGCTACTACCACTACTTTCGAAATATGGCCATTGCTTTTGGGTTAGCGCAAAACCGCATTGATTCAATGGAATATCCATTGCGCAATATTATTGGCACGCACGCTGGACGGATGTACTACAACCTGTCCAACATTCACGCTGTGCTACGTGCGGTTCCATTCGGTGAATTCCTTGCGGATTCATTCAATCAATTTGTCGGATCAGAATCAACGACCAGCAATCCCGAGAACCCATCCTGGAAGTCTCTTTCACAAGGAAAGTTCTCCGAGTTCCGCGAAACCCTCTACATCGCACGCAAAGCTGCCCGGCGTTTTCGAAATCTTGAACGTGGAATAAATCGTTTCGAGTCGACAGTCAATGGATTTGCTGAAGATTCCGATCCATCCCGACTTTCCAAGTTGAGTATCCAGGAGCTGCTGATCCTTTGGCGGAGATTCATTTCGATCCGCAGCAACTGGACAGATGCAGCAATGGCAGATGCTGCCAGCATGATTTATTACCGCCTGACTGGAAATTTCCTCGCCAAAGAATTCACAAGCGATGATGACCGTGCGATGGTCAACCGTCTACTGTCGGGACTTTGTGACATCGTCAGTGGGCTACCCACTGAAAAATTGTGGGACATCTCCCGATCAATCCGTAAGCATAAAGCACTTGCCGAAGCATTCACGACAGAATCGCCAGAACAACTGTGGCAACGTATTGAAACGGATGACTCACTGCAGGACATCCATGCAGAACTGAGGAATTTTCTCGATCACTGGGGCTTCCGATGCTCAGGAGAGTTGATGCTGACCACCGCATCTTATCAGGAAGCACCTGCCACCTTACTTCCGGTACTGGCCAGTTATATTCCGCTTGACGGCCCATCCCCCCGCGAACACCTTGAAACCCAGCAACGACTCCGAGAACAAACAACACAGCGAATCTTAAAAGAACTGCAAGCAAAGTGGTTACTTCGGTACCTTCCTTACCCGAGGAAGAAACACCTCGCAAGCTGGTTATTACGCGCGACACAACGCAGCGTTGCCTGCCGGGAACGGGCGAGACTTAAGCAGGCCCTGCTGTACAGCCGCGTTCGGCGGATAGCAATTACCATTGGCGAGAAGCTGACACAACAAGACCGCCTTTGCCACGCCCATGAGATTTTCTTCTTAACGTATCAGGAGATCGAGGATTTGCTTGCGGGGTCGAGCATGCTTCCCGACAGCATCGGATCAATCGCTGGCCTGCGTCGAGCCGAACTCGATTCGTTGCGTGAATTCACTCCTCCCGATCGGATCGAAATACCGGCGGGACACTACTGGCAACCCAACAATGCTGACCGTACAAGTCAACGCGATGACGGAAACTGGAACGAGGGCATGGGTGTCAGCGGCGGTCACATCGTCGGCCGAGCCGTGGTCCTGACAAGCCCTGATCAGTTTGCTGAGGTGACCAAGGGCGATATCCTTGTGACGCGACAGACCGACCCTGGCTGGGGGCCAATTCTGTTTCTGGTAAGCGGCTTGGTGATGGAACGCGGTGGCATGCTTTCGCACGGAGCGATTCTGGCTCGTGAATACGGAATTCCAACCGCCGTTGCAATTCATGATGCCACCACACACATCAAGACAGGTGACACCATCGAAGTAGACGGAGATCGCGGTCGTGTCGAAATCCTATCCTAGAGACCTGGCGTCCTATGTATCCAGCCGATTGCTGACAATTCCGATGCTGGCGTTACTCATCCTGCTGCTTCTGGCAGCATGGCTGCCAGCGTTTCCCAACGATGCTCTCACTGCAGTCACCCAGATCCTGATTACCGCCAATTTGCTGGCCATGTTTCGTCTTTGGGATGACTTATCAGACCTGGCGGCAGACCGCATCACCAACCCTGATCGTGTCCTTTGCAAAACTGCACATCAAGCTTCGTTCCGTTGGACCGGTGTCATCCTGACCTTCACTGCCATTAGCATGCTGACGGTAACCAACCCAAGGAGTGGTATCGGGTTTGTGTTGCTCGTAATCATCTTCGCCATCTATTACAAGCTACCATGGCGTTCATTGTGGCCTCGACTGAGTTATCATTTGCTGATTTTGAAGTACCCATGCTTCATTGCCCTTATCTACAGCTGCAACAACCAGACAATTAGCAACCAACATCTGATGGTGATGCTTGTGGCTTATTTTATTCTATGCATCTACGAAGTTGTCCATGATCCGGATTTAAGAGCTGACACTTGGTGTCGGGCCCTAGCAGGAATTGAGTTGCTGGCTGCGATCATCACTGCAAGCTGGGTCACGAACGCACTGCTCTGACTTCCGATTTTTTACCAGCAGCAATGCCCAACAAGAGACACATCAATGAACTCTGTCACAAGTAATGCTCCAACGGCGGACAAATTCGAGCCGGTTGCTTGCTACAACTGTGGGGCGACCGCAAGCACCGATCTACTGATCGGGCAGGATGATTTGTCTGGAAAACCTGGTGACTTTCAGTTTGTCACCTGTGATCAATGCGGACTCGCCTACCAGTCTCCGCGGCTCACCGTTGAGAATATTTCTCCCTATTACGATGAAGAATACATTGCGCACAGGAAAGAAACCAACTGGGGAATCTTGACATGGTTTTATGAGCGTGCGATGGGCAAGCATGACCGCGAAAAGGACAAACTGGTATCCCGCTACCTCGACATGACAGCTGGCACGGAAGTGCTTGATGTTGGCTGTGGATCCGGCTCGTTCTTGCAGCGTTTACGGCAACAGTATCAGGTCAATGCCAGCGGAGTAGACTTCAAGAACCTGACTCACTTGCCGTTCTTCGAGGGAGTCAGCTTTCACGAAGGCCTTTATTACGAGCAACCACTGGAAGACAATTTCTACGACCTCGTAACGATGTGGCATTTCCTGGAACATGACTATGATCCGGTGCGCACCTTGGAAACCAGTCGACGCATCCTGAAACCCGGTGGACATCTGGTAGTTGAAGTGCCCCGACTGGATTGCTTGACCTACCGGGCTTACGGAAAACGGTGGCCCGGCGTGCAGGCGCCTCAGCACACTGTGATGTTCACAAAAGACATGCTGCTGCAATTCGTTGAGCGTTCGGGCCTTGAACTCGTGGACTACCTGCCATACGGGGCATTTCCGGCATACTTCTACATTTACGCCGGATTGGCGTTTCACTTGAGAAAAGGTAAAGGCCTGAATTTAAAACGATCCATTTATCCCTACTTCGCAGGACAGATACTCATGACACCTATCCTGCTTTTTGAGCGTTACCTGAACCTTGCGATGCAGACCGTGATCTGCCGAAAGCC